>JBBQFE010000295.1:0-4686 GCA_038321605.1 Mycobacteriales bacterium
ACGCCATCGCGGCCGAGATGGCGGCCTCCAGCTCGTTCCCGCGCTAAGGGTCAGCACGCTTCGGATCAGCTCAGATCCTCAACCGGCGGGTGTAATCTCACCGCCGCCGCGGCGAACACGTCGAGGGTCGCGGCTTCGGGAGCGGGGATGACGTTTGCACGGCGGCTGTCCGGCGCCTTCGGGGCGGCGCTGGTGACGGTGTCCTGCTGCGTGGGCTGCTCGCTGGGCGGGTCGGTAGGCAGCGGTAGCCCCAGCGCGGACGCTAGCTCAGCTGCCAGCGCAAGTGGGTTTCGCGGCGACGAACTCGGCAGGCCCGAAGTGCTGAACCCGACCGCGGGGTCGGTGCAGTTCACTGTCGCGGCGACCTCGGGCGTGCGGCGCACCTCGTTGCTCGACCTGCAGGCCATGCACCGGCTGATGGTGGTCTACTTCGGCTACACCCATTGCCCGGACGAATGCCCCGCGACGATGGCTGACCTGGCCGATGCACTCACCAGCCTGCCGGCGGCGACCCGCCGACAGGTGCAGGTGGTGTTCGTGACCACCGATCCTGCGCGTGACACCGCCAGCGTGCTTCGCAGCTGGCTCGATCATTTCGACGCCGGCCAGTTGGTGCCGTTCGTGGGGCTGACCGGCGCGGTCACGCAGACCGACGCGGTGGCCGCCACGCTCGGGGTGCCGCTCAAGCCGCCGGTGGTGGCGGCCGACGGAACGGTGGATGTCGAGCACGGCGTTCAGGTTCTCGCCTTCGTGAGCGGCCAGGCGAAGCTGGCCTGGCTGGCAGGCACCACCACCGCGGACTACGCGCACGACATCCCACTGCTGCTGCACCCCGCCTGAGCGGCAAAGGTCGACGCTTCTGCCCGTCGGCCTTCGTGGCGTACGGTCCTGGCATGAAGGGGTGGCGTTCGACGGTCGTCGCCGGAGTGGGCTGCCTGGCGCTGGTCGGCTGTTCCGGGCTGGGAGCTGTTCAGCGGACCGGCTCGTCCGGCGATCCGAATTCTGCCGCAGTCGGAGTGACCATGTACGCCGCGGGCAATCGGCCGAGCGTGCCGGATCTGGCGGGAACCACCCTGCAGGACAAACCCTTTGCTCTGAGCCAACTGACCACAGGAGTGACCGTCATCAACGCCTGGGCATCCTGGTGCGAGCCCTGCCGTGCCGAATCGCCGGAGCTGGCGGCACTGGCCAAGAAGCTCGAGCCATCTGTGCACTTCATCGGACTCGATGAGAGTGACAGCCATGCCGCGGCGGTGAAATTTGCCGCCAAGGTCGGCGCCGCCTACCCGGAATTGTCCGACACCGACGGCGCGCTGCTGGCGAGCCTCAAACTCCTTCCGACAAAGGGAATTCCCTCGACCCTGATACTCGATCGCCAGCACCGGGTGGCGGGCCGCATCGTCGGCCCGACGACCGCAGCCGTCCTCAGCGGCGTTATCGACGCAGCGCGATCCGGCTGATTCGGCCTGATTCACAAGATCTTCCTTGCTGCCCACGCTGGCCGGATGCCCTACCCCGATGCTAGGTTGCGTCCGCGCCTCGGGCGCGCAGCCGATCGGGGAATCGCGAATGGTCACGACAGTAAACGCCCAGCCAGATGCTGGATTTGGCAGCCACCTCCTCGCAGTGGCGGGTGATTACGTCGCACTGACCAAGCCCCGCATCATCGAACTCCTGCTGGTGACCACGGTGCCCGCCATGATGCTTGCCGCACATGGTCTGCCCTCGTGGTCGCTGGTTGCGGTCACGCTGGTCGGTGGCAGCCTCGCAGCCGGAAGTGCCAATGCGCTGAACTGCTATCTCGACCGTGACATCGACGCGATCATGCACCGAACGGCGAGCAGACCGCTGAACCGCTCCCTGGTCAGTCCCGGGCGCGCAATGGCGTTCGGACTCGTGCTTGGCGTAGCGGCAACCGTGCTGCTCTGGCTGACCACGAACGCCCTCGCCGCGGCCCTCGCCGTCGCCGCAATCGCGTTCTACGTGCTCGTGTACACCGGCCTGCTCAAGCGGCGCACCTCGTCGAACATCGTCTGGGGCGGTGCGGCGGGCTGCATGCCGGTGCTGATCGGATGGGCGGCCGTGACCGATTCACTGGCCTGGGCACCGGTGGTGCTCTTCGCCATCGTGTTCCTGTGGACGCCACCGCACTTCTGGGCACTGGCCATGCAGTTTCGTGACGACTACGCAGCAGCGGGTGTTCCGATGCTGCCGGTCGTCGCCACACCGGACTTCGTGGCCGGCCGAATGATCTGGTATTCGTGGGCGATGGTGGCCGCGAGCGTCGCACTCTGGCCGCTGGCGCACCTCAGTGTGCTGTATGCAATCGCCGCAGCCCTGGTGGGTGCCTGGTTCCTGCGCGAGACCTATCTGCTGCGCGGTCGGGTACGCAGCGGCGGACCCGTCCGATCGGCTCGGGTATTTCACGCCTCGATCAGCTACCTGACCCTGCTGTTCCTTGCAGTGGCGGGTGCAACACTGCTTCCGTCCACCTGGCACTGATCACGCACAGTCACCAGTTCAGGTCATCGCGGCGGCGGGGCGCCCGGCGGATCGTCGGCCTGGAGTTTGGCAAGATAACGCTGCCACGCAAGCAGTTCCGGGTCCTCCGCAAGATCAGTGCTGACGGAATCGGATGCCTTGGCGGTCCGGATGGCACGACCCCGCGGCCGGGTGTGTCTGCCTGGTGACGGCCGTTCTGCCTCGTTGGCCGCCGACGGGCCCTCTGAGGCGGACGTGCGTAGCCGCCACCACATGTAGCACCCGATGACGGCGAAGAACGGCCACTCGAAGACGTAGACCCATGCGATCTGATGGCCATCAAGGGCCCGGGTCAATTCGAACCACCCGGCGAACAGGCACACACCGACGCCGAGCACCAGTGGCAGCGTAAGGCGAAGCCCGGCTACCGAGCGCATCGAGAACGGCACATCTGTGGACGCCGACGCGTCCCGTCCGGACGGGGAATGCTCGTTGTTCTCAGAGGAATCTGATCTGGGCACGCGATACCTCCCGGGCGGTGGTCACGTCCAGGCGGCGGGTCCGGCGCGCATCCGCGCGCAGCCACTGACGCGCCGCCACCGCCAGCCACGCGGCGTCCAGCAACATGCCGCTCGACCACATCAAGGAGCCGCCGAGCTGCTGATCGACCAACGCCGCAGGCCCGAACGGGCGGGTGACGTGGGCGTAGAACGGGTACATGACATAGGGCGAGGCGTAGATGAAGAAGCCGGTGATGGCCTCCGGAACCATCATCGAGGCCAGCGACAGAACCTTGAGCGACTCCGGTACCGGGTGTGGTCCGTGCCCTGAGCCCAGCAACGGGTAGTAGTAGAGCAGTGCGACTGTCAGGTAGAGCGGATGCTCCACAGTCTCGTGGAACCACGGATGGTCGAGGGAGTACTCGTAGAACGGCGAGAAATGAGTTCCCATCAATACGATCACGAAGAGTAGCCAGGTCACGATCGGGTCGGTGAGCCATCGGGCCGCGGAACTACGCATCGCCGGTACCAGCCAGCGCCGGCGTACCCGCGGACTGCTGGCCCTCAGCGCCAGCAGCATCGGTGAGCCGAGCACCAGCAGCGGTGCGGCGAGCATGGTGATCAGCAGGTGCTGGGTCATGTGAGCCCAGAAGAACACGTCGTCGTAGCTGCCGAAGGGACCGAGAATCGCCAGCCACAGCAGCGCAATTCCACCCATGAAGGCCCAGGTGTTGCGGGCTGGCCAGGGTGCACTGGACGCCGAGTGCCGTACCGCGCGCACACCTGCGAGGTAACAGGCGGCCAGCACGACAAGGGCCACGCACGGCAGCGGATCGAGCGCCCAAGCCGAGATGAACTGCCACCAGTGGTGCACGCGGGCGACGTTACCCCGGCTGGCAAGGGGATCGACGAACCTCAGCAGATTACGAATTTGTCATTCGGATGTCCTTCGTGCATAGCTGATTCCTATTGACAGTGGTACAGGACAGGGACGAACGTCCATTCCGGCCTACACCGCCCAGGTTGGCCAATGGGGGCAATATGATCTCCGCACGTTCGCTCGTCGGTGGTTCCGCCGTGCTACTCGGTGGCGCGGTCGCCGTGCTGCTGACCGGTGTGGTGCTGGCGCGTGCCGGTACGACACCCGGTCTGCTCAAGGCCACGGTCAACGGAACAGCCGTTACGCCGCAAGGCGTTCTGCCGCACGCATTCCTCGATCTGTCGACCTATCCCGACAGCATGGCCGGCCCGCACGGGTCCGACGGTGGGGCGCACCCCGACTGGGTGACGTACGGACCCACCTCGAACCTGAGCGTGCCCGCGCACAGTCTGGTGACGGTCACCATCAAGCAATACGACACCGGTGGCTCCCTGACCAATGCCTATTTCGCCAAGCCCCGCGGGACTCTGGGCGGCACGATCACGGTCGACGGCAAGGTGGTCGACCAGACCGACCCGGACACCATCGGTCACACCTTCACGGTGCACGCGCTTCCGACCAACCAGGACCCGCTCTTCGTCAGCGTCCCGTTGCCGGCAGTCGCCGATGACGCCCCGAACGCCGCCGGATCGGACTACGCCGCGCCCCACGTGATCACGTTCTCCTTCGTGACGGGCGGCCGTGGTGAATACGTCTGGAACTGCGAATACCCCTGTGGTGACGGGTACTACGCCAAGTTCGGTGGCCCGATGGCGACCCAGGGCT
>JBBQFE010000296.1:0-4665 GCA_038321605.1 Mycobacteriales bacterium
AGCCGCCAGGTCCAGAAAGTGCCGCCGCCGTCATGGGTTCGGCCGCGCAGAGCGCGATGAAAGGCATGGCTGTGCGCATTGGCCAGGCCGGGAAAGACCATTCCCGGCAGCCGGACGGCACCGGTGGCCAGGGCAGCGTCCCCTGCGTGAATGGCTGACCAGCGCCCGTCGGTCACCTCGAGCCGCACGTTGCGATGCGGTCCGGTGGGTAACCAGGCATGCTCGGCGAAGTACGCCGTCACCGGGCACCCGCGAGCAACTCGGCCACCCTGGTCAGCGCCAGCACACCTTGCAGGCAGTCCGCGGTGTCGGCGTGTTCGTCGGGTGAGTGCGAGATGCCGGTGGGATTGCGGACGAACAGCATCGCCGTCGGCACCCCGGCGTTGGCGAGGATGCCCGCGTCGTGCCCGGCACCGGTGGCCAACCTGGGCACGTCGCCCAGGGCGCCGGCCAGCGAGTCGGCGAGCTCAGGCGCGAACTGGGTGCTGTCGGTCCACGACTCCCGGGTCAGCTCACCGCCCCGTTGTGCGACGAAGTCGGCCAGTTCGACGGCCAGCGCGGTCACCGCCCCGGCCTGCTGCCCACGTGCATCCAGCCAGCCGGTGACGTGCGAGGCGATGGCATTGACACCGTTCGGTGCGACCTGAACCTTGCCGCAGGTGGCCAGCACACCGTGTCGTTCCGCAAGGTCGCGGATCTGCAGCACAGTGGCGGCCAGGTGCAGCATCGGGTCCTGCCGGTCGGCGAGCGCGGTCGTACCCGCATGATTGGCCTTCCCGGCAAGGTCGAAACGCCATCTACCGTGCGGCCAGATCTCCAAGCCGATAGCCACCGGGTGGTCCAGGTCGACGAGACCCCGGCCCTGCTCGACGTGCAGTTCGACGAAGGCACCAACCCGGCGAAGCGTCGGCGCGTCGGGCCCGAGCTCGTCCGGATCCCACCCCGCTGCCGACATCGCCTCGCCCATCCGCCGACCGTCGGAATCGGTCAGGCCCCGGGCCCGGGACGGGTCCAGCGCGCCGGTGATGATGCGTGACCCGGCGCAGGCGATGCCGAACCGCGCACCCTCCTCGTCGCCGAAGTTGACCACACCGATGGGACGCGCCGGCCGAAATCCCTTGTCTCGCAGGGCATCGATGGCAGCGAAGGCCGACACGACTCCCAGCGGCCCGTCGAACGCGCCGCCATCGGGCACCGAGTCCAGGTGGGATCCCAGCACCACCCCGGGATCGCCGGCCGAGACCGCGGCATCCGGATCACCCCACCACGCCCACTGGTTGCCCGCTCGATCCAGCGTCAGGTCCAGACCCCGCTCGGCCGCAGCGGCGGCGAACCACTCCCGCAGTTCGGCATCGGCGGCGGTCCAGGCGAAGCGACGGTAACCGCCGGAGCCCGGGTGCCGTCCGATCGGCTCGAGCTCGGACCAGAGCCGGTCGAAGGTTCCGGTGGCGTCCACCATGGGTCAGGCCTGCGCCATCGGCACGCTGACGCCGCCGTCCGGGTGGGCCAGCAACGCGCTGGAATCTGCCGAGTCACCGGAGTCGATGTGGCGGATCACGCCCATCCCCGGGTCGTTGGTGAGTACTCGTTCGATCTTCTGCCGCGCCAGTGCGGTGCCGTCAGCCACACAGACCTGTCCGGCGTGCAGCGATCGGCCGATACCGACGCCACCGCCATGGTGGATCGAGACCCAGCTCGCTCCGGAGGCGGTGTTGACCAGGGCGTTGAGCAGCGGCCAGTCGGCGATCGCGTCGGAACCGTCAGCCATCGACTCGGTCTCGCGGTACGGCGAGGCGACCGATCCACAGTCGAGGTGATCGCGGCCGATGACGACCGGCGCGGACAGTTCGCCCGAGGTGACCATGTCGTTGAACGCCACACCGGCTCGATCACGCTCGCCGTAGCCCAGCCAGCAGATCCTGGCCGGCAGTCCCTGGAAGGCGACTCGGTCCTGTGCCGCACGAATCCAGCGGTGCAGATGGTCGTTGTCGGGGAACAGCTCGAGCACCTTCTCGTCGGTCGCCCGAATGTCCTTGGGATCGCCCGAGAGCGCCGCCCAGCGGAACGGCCCCTTGCCCTCGGTGAACAGCGGGCGGATGTAGGCAGGTACGAAGCCGGGGAACTCGAAGGCCCGACCGTAACCACCCTGGCGGGCCTCGTCCCGGATCGAGTTCCCGTAGTCGAAGACCTCGGCGCCGGCGTCGAGGAATCCCACCATCGCCTCGACGTGCTTGGCCATCGAGACCCGCGCACGATCGGTGAACTCCTCGGGCTTGGCCTCGGCGTAGTCATGCCAGTCGGCGAGATCCACCCCTTCGGGCAGGTAGCTGAGTGGGTCGTGCGCCGACGTCTGATCGGTGACGATGTCGACCTCCACACCGCGTCGCAGCAGCTCGGGCAGCACCGTCGCGCAGTTGCCCACCAGCCCGATGGACACGGCCTTGCGCAGCAGTTTCGCCTTCAGGCACCGGGCGATCGCATCATTGATGTTGTCCGCGAGCTCGTCGAGGTAGCGATGTTCGACGCGGCGCTGCAGGCGGCTCGGGTCGACATCGATGACCAGGCACACACCGCCGTTGAGTGTCACCGCAAGAGGTTGCGCGCCGCCCATGCCGCCGGCGCCGCCGGTCACCGTCAGGGTGCCGGCCAGCGTCCCGTTGAACCGCTTGGCGGCAACCGCGGCGAACGTCTCGTACGTCCCCTGCAGGATGCCCTGCGTGCCGATGTAGATCCACGATCCCGCGGTCATCTGGCCGTACATGGTCAGCCCGAGGTTCTCCAGCCGCCGGAACTCCGGCCAGGTCGCCCAGTCCGGCACCAGGTTCGAGTTGGCGATGAGCACCCGAGGCGCCCACTCGTGAGTTCGCATCACGCCGACGGGCTTGCCGGACTGGACCAGCATCGTCTCGTCGTCCTTCAGCGTGGTCAGGGTCTTGACCATCGCGTCGAACGAATTCCAGTTGCGGGCGGCCCTGCCGGTGCCGCCGTAGACCACGAGATCATCGGGGCGTTCGGCGACCTCGGGGTCCAAGTTGTTCATCAGCATCCGCAGCGGGGCCTCGGTCTGCCAGGATCCGGCAGTCAGGGTGGTGCCGCGGGCGGCTCGTACGGGGCGGGCGCCTTGCATGGGAGGGGTCCTCTCTCGACGGGGCATTCAGATGAAGGTGAACATTCGGCCGGTGCCGGGATGTGTCAGAGACTCAACGCAGCGGGCCGGTGACGGCTTCGGCGGCCGCCAGCGCCCGACCAGACACCACGTAGAGTCGCGCCGCCTCGATCTCCGGGGCCAGGTAACGATCGGTGCCCGGCCCTTGGACGTCCGCCCGGAGACCGGCCCGCACCGCCGAGGTCGCCGGTGCCGGCTCGAGTGGCCGGCGCAGGTCCAGCGCGCGCGCCGCGGTGAGCAGTTCGATGGCCAGCACCCGGGCGAGACCGTCCACCGAGCGGCGCAGCTTGCGCGCGGCCGACCACCCCATCGACACGTGATCCTCCTGCATCGCGCTGGACGGTATGGAGTCCACCGACGCCGGTGCCGCGAGCCGCTTGAGTTCGGACACTATGGCGGCCTGGGTGTACTGGGCGATCATGTGGCCGGAATCGACGCCCGGATCGTCGGCGAGAAAGGCGGGCAGCCCCTGATTGCGTGCGACGTCGAGAAAGCGATCCGTCCGGCGCTCGGCTATCGAGGCCAGGTCGGCCACCACGATCGCGAGGAAGTCGAGCACGTAGGCGACCGGCGCGCCATGGAAATTGCCGTTGCTCTCGACCCGACCGTCCACTGTCACCACCGGGTTGTCGATGGCGCTGGCGAGTTCGCGCGCCGCCACCAGTTCGGCGTGGCCGAGCGTGTCGCGCACGGCGCCGTGCACCTGTGGCGAGCACCGCAGGGTGTAGGCGTCCTGGACCTTGGTGCAGTCCGGACCCCGATGGCTGGCCATCAGCGGCGAATCCGCGAGTAGTGCGCGCAGATTCGCTGCGCTGTCGGCCTGCCCGGCCTGCGGGCGCAGCGCCTGCAGGTCAGCGGCGAACACCGCATCGGTGCCGAGTTGGGCCTCGACGCTCATCGCAGCCGTGACGTCGGCGGTACGCAGCAGCAGTCGTAGATCGTGGCAGGCCAGCAGCAGCATGCCGAGCATGCCGTCGGTGCCGTTGATCAGCGCCAGCCCCTCCTTCTCGGCGAGCACGATCGGTTCGATGCCCGCGGCCGCCAGAGCCTGCGAGGCGGGCTGCAGGACACCGTGCCGGTCGCGCACCTGACCCTCGCCCATGGCTGCCAGGGCGCAGTGCGACAGCGGTGCGAGATCACCGGAGCAGCCGAGCGAGCCGTACTCGTGCACGACCGGTGTGATCGAGGCGCTGAGCATCGCCGCATAGGTGCGGGCGGTCTGCAGCCGTACGCCGGTGCGGCCGGTGGCGAGGGTGGACAGGCGCAGCAGCATCAGACCGCGCACCACCTCGTCCTCGACGGCGGGACCGGACCCGGCAGCGTGCGAGCGGATCAGGCTGCGCTGCAACTGGGCGCGCAATTCGGTGGGGATGTGCCGGTTGGCCAACGCGCCGAAGCCGGTGGAGACCCCGTAGTGCGGCTCCACGTCGTCTGCCAGCGCCTCGATGACCCCGCGGCTGGCGGTGATCTCGGCCTCGGCCTCCTCCGACAGGCGCACC
>JBBQFE010000297.1:0-4651 GCA_038321605.1 Mycobacteriales bacterium
GCAAGCGCGCCCATCGGCACGGCGTGACGACGGCCGTGGGCTGTTCGTGGCCACGGAGGGGCGCTCGACCGGGCGAGCCGGTCGTGTACCGGTTCGTCACGCCGGTCGTCTTCTGACCCCGGAACAGAGAAGGAGAAATGCCAGCGTGTCAGCTGTCACGCACGACGACCGAACGGTCACGACCGAGACCAAGACCAAGCTCCCGATGTCGAGCCTGCTTGCCCTGTTCACCGCCGGATTCCTCGGCATCCTGAACGAGACAGTGCCCGCGGGCCTGCTACCAAAGATGTCCGCAAGTCTCGGTCGGTCGGAGTCGGTCGCTGGTCAGACCATCACGGTCTACGCCCTCGCGACCGCCCTGACGGTCATCCCATTGAACGCTGCTCTGAAGAAGGTCGGCCGCCGTACCCTACTCGTCTCGGCCCTTGCCGTGTTCGCAGCGGCCAACCTCGTCATCGCCACAGAGAACAGCTTCACCGTCATCCTCACTGCCCGGTTCGCTGCCGGGGTCGCCGCAGGTTTGATCTGGTCGAACATCGGGGGAATCGCCGCACGGCTAGTCCCGAAGAACGCGCGGGGCAAGGCGATCGCAATCGCGTTGGCCGGCACACCTGCGGCCCTCACTCTGGGGCTGCCCGCGGGCACCGCCTTGGGAGATGCCACCAGCTGGCACGCGACGTTCGGCGTGATGGCGGCGCTCGCCGTGGCGCTGATCGCCTGGGTGTTCGCCTCGGTGCCGAACCTGGCAGCCGAACCACTGGCCGCGCGCGTGTCTTTCCCTACCATCCTGCGTGCCCCAGGGGTCCGTACCATCCTGTGGGTCGTCGCCGGCTTCATCACCACCCACAACCTCCTCTACACCTACATAGAGCCGCTGGCGCGTCGATCCGGCGCCGGGCAGATCGAATGGGTGCTGCTCGTGTTCGGAACCGCGGCTCTGCTGAGTGTCTGGGTGACGGGCCAGTTCGTTGACCCACACCATCGCGGACTGATGCTCGTCAGCAGTTGCCTGCTCGGCGTGAGCGCTGCCGTCCTCGGGGTCGCTTTCGTTAGTCCTGCGATCCTGTATCTGGGTGTCGCGGCGTGGGGCCTGGGTTTCGGCGGCTCAGCCACCCTGTTCGTGACCGCCGGGATACGGGCGGCAGGCACCGACGAGGTGCAGGCCGCGATAGTCACGGTGTTCAACCTGAGCATCGCGGCAGGAGGAGTCTTCGGGGGACTCCTGCTCGCCGGGCTTGGGGTGCTGTCCATACCCTGGGCGTCCGCAGCAATCATGATTCCCACCATCGTTGCTGCCGTGGCAGGGCGGCGACACGCGTTCCCGCGCTGGTCCCGCACGCCCCAAACTTCGTCCGACGTGAAGTAATCGAGTCAACGCAGCGACCCTGGTTGCCCAGCGAATCCCGCCGTGTCCCGGTGGCTTCTGATTTGGGGTTGACCCCGTCCGGTGGACATCGGTCATGCGGCCTGTGTGGCCGCTGATGTGAGTCGCTGTTCGAAGGTTACCGGTGGGATCTGGCCACGGCGCTGTGGCGACGTCGGTGGTTGTAGACGGTGTCGATCCAGCCGCTGACGGCTGTGATCGCCTGGGCCCGCGTGGGGAACGTGTGGCGCTGGTAGTACTCCGTTTTCAGCGTCGACCAGAAGCTTTCCTGTTGAGCGTTGTCCCAGCACACCCCGGTCCGCCCGACCGACAGCCGCACGTCGAGGTCGCTGGCTGCGTCGGCGAGCTGGGTGGAGGTGTACTGACAGCCGCGGTCGGCGTGGAAGACCACGCCGGCGGTGGGCCCGGTGTCGGGGTCGGGGAACGTGACCGCTCGGCGCAGGGCGGTCTCCACCACATCGGTGTGCAGGGTGTCGGCGAAGGCGTAGCCGAGGACCCGCCGGGAGCAGCCGTCACGAACGGCGCACAGGTAGAGCCAGCCCTCACCGGTGCCCAGATAGACATCCCACGCGAGTCACTCGTCAAGCGGCGACCGGTTCGTGTGTTGTGTGCTGCTGATCCCAGGCAGTCGCCTCGTCCCAGGGGTCTGCCCCGAGTTCAGTTGACTCGTCGGGTGTGTGGTTCAGGCCGCGGTTGCGACCGGTCGGTGGAGTAGCTCGAACTCTATCGGGGTGAGCCTGCCGAGGGCTCGTTGGCGTCTTCGGCGGTGGTAGGTCTTCTCGATCCAGGTCACGATCGCGAGGCGGAGCTCTTCGCGGGTGGCCCAACGCTGCCGGTCCAGAACGTTCTTCTGCAGCAGCGAGAAGAACGACTCCATCGCCGCGTTGTCACCGCAAGCGCCGACCCTGCCCATCGAGCCGATCAGGCCGTTGTTGGCCAGGGTCCGCACGAACGCATTGGACCGGAGTTGGCTACCCCTGTCGGAGTGGACCACCGTCCCCGCCGGCGCGCGCAGGCCGATCGCGTTGCGCAGCGCGGACACCGCCAACGATGCCTGCATGCGGGCGTCGATGGAGTAGCCCACGATCCGGTTGGAGAACACGTCCTTGACCGCGCACAGATACAGCTTGCCCTCACCGGTGGGGTGCTCGCTGATGTCGGTCAACCAGACCAGATCGGCTGCTGGTGCGGAGAACTGCCGGTCTACGAGGTCGTCGTGGACCGGCGGTCCGGCCTTACGGTTCAGGCCGCGACGCTTCGCGAACACCGACCAGATCTGCTCCTGCGAGCACAGCCGGGCCAGTTGGTTCTCCCCGGCGAGGATCCTGCCGTGCCGGCAGCTCGTCGGCGATGAACCGGTAGCCGAACGCAGGGTCGTCGTGGTGGATGTCTAGGGCGGCGTTGATCAGGTGCGCATCGGCCCAGTCCCGCGCGGTGACAGGTTGTCTGCGCCACGCGTAGAACGCCTGGGTGGAGAAGCCAAGCACCCGGCAGGTCACTGTGACAGGGATCCTGTCAGGGGCCAGGTCGAGGACCAGCGGGTACGTCATTTTGGGCTGATCTCACGGGCGAAGAACGCCGCCGCCCTTCGCAGAATCTCGTTCTCCTGCTTCAGCACACGGACCCGCTTCTTCGCCTCCTGCAGCTCGGCGGCCTCCGAGGAGGTCACCCCAGGCCGGACACCGTCCTCGACGTCGGCCAGCGACAGCCAGCGGTGCAGGCAGGACTCCGAGACACCGAAGTCATTCGCGATCTGCGACAACGGCGCCTCGCCCTTGCGGGCGACGGCGACCACGTCACGACGGAACTCCAAAGGAAACGCTTTCGGCATGGTGCCCATCCTTCCAGCACGGACGCATCCTCACAGGACAGGAGTCAACCGAACCGGGGGCAGACCCGGACGACCCGGAGTGGAAGGGCTGGTGGGGCCCGAACCCGCCGTTCCACACAGCCACCTTCGTGCTCACGCACAAGCCGAAGCCGTCGATAGAGATGGAGGGCGGCACGACGTTCCACTTCCTTGACGCCACCCCAGCCAAGGCCCTGCAGGTCGCGCTCGAGGCGGCGCCCGGCCAAGACGTGCGGATCGGAGGCCGTCCGACCGTCGCTCGGGAGTTCATCGCGGCCGGCCTGGTCGACTACATTTACATCGTCCAGACGCCGGTACTCTTCGGCCGCGGCGTCCGCCTGTGGGACGGTCTCGAAGGCATGGAGAAGGACTACGGCGTCGAGGCGGTCACCTCACCGAGTGGCGTAACGCACTTCGTTCTGGAGCGGCTCCCCCTAGGCGCTGGCACCGGAGGAGGCGAAGAAGAAGATGATGCACCGCGATCGCCTTGGCACGCACCCAAGGGCGACACGGAGTAGGCAGCTGATGATCGTCTACTCGGCCAGCACCTCCCTCAACGGCTACTTCAACGATGCGGTCGATGGCCGTCTCCGGGGTCAGGTCACTCCTCCTCCTAGCGGCGCTGGACGACCCGGGTGAAGGTGTAGGAGTACCGGCGGGCATACGCGGTCAGCGCGATCACGACCTCGCCATGTCCTGGCGTCACCGGAATGTGCAGGACGCCGTGACCGCGGGCCTTGAGCGTGATCGCTTTGGCTGGTTTGCCGTTCCACCGGATGGTGACGGCGGCGCCGGAGCGCAGCTGCACGTCGACGAACTTTGCTGTGGTTGTGATCCGCGACGGCAGCGTGACTGCGAGGAAGGGCGGGGTGACCGGCCGGATGATGACCTTGATCCGGGCCCCGGCGCCCGGGTCGCCGACCACCTTGAGGGTGAGGACGCGATGGCCGGGCGGCAGGTTGCGAACCGCGACATGCGCTCCGCGGGCGATCTGGTGGCCGTCGAGGTACCAGACCAGCCTCGACGAGGCGACCGGCCCTTGCACCGTTGAGGCGCCGCCCATCAACGTGATGGAGCCGTCGGAGTCGAACCTCGCTCCCTTCGTGGGGCTGTCCATGTGCACCGTCGCTGGGGCACGGAGCGCCCGGAAGCCTCCGGAAACAGCTGACGCGGATCGGAACCCGTCGTTCACGGTGACCCGCGCGCGGGCCCTGGCCGACGGCAAGAAGTAGCTGCCCGGCAGCAGCACGGAGGACCCAGAGCCCTGGTAGACCTTGCGCCAGGTGCGGCCGTTGTCGGCGGAGGTCTCTACGGTCTCGGTCAGCCTGTTGTGGTCCGCGTCGGTGGCTTTCCAGGAGACCCGCACCGGCTTGAGGCCGCCGACGGTGGTGCCGGCACGGGGAGAGGTCAGCGCAATC
>JBBQFE010000298.1:0-4651 GCA_038321605.1 Mycobacteriales bacterium
TCGTCGACTAGATCTGCGCCCGTCCGCCACCGACCTCGGCTCGGACCGGGGCAACTCCGTCGCGGCCGGCCGTTCTTTCAGTCATCAGCTGCGCCGGGTCCTGCCACGCGCAGCGGTGGACGTGGCGGGCGCACTGGCTGCCGTGACGCCGATCGTCGAAGGTGTACGGGAGCGGGGCTACCCGGCGGCACGGGTGGCAAGTGAGCAGTTCGACGGTGTGGATGTCCCCGAACCACGTGTGCCGGCCGCGGAACTGGCGAAGGCACTCGCCGACCTCGATCCGGACGTGGCGGCAGCGCTGGCCGAATCCATCCGGCGGGCGCGGTTGGTGCATGCCGAGCAGCGCCGGGCCACTGTGGACGTGCAGGTGGTCCCCGGAGGATCGGTGACGGAGAAGTGGGTGCCGGTGGACCGGGTCGGCCTGTACGTGCCCGGCGGTATCGCGGTCTACCCGTCTTCGGTGGTGATGAACGTCGTACCCGCCCAGGAGGCGGGGGTCGCCTCGCTGGTGGTGTGTTCGCCGCCGCAGAAGGACTTCGGCGGGTTGCCGCACCCGACGATCCTGGCGGCCTGCGCATTGCTGGGGGTGGATGAGGTCTACGCGGTCGGCGGCGCCCAGGCGATCGCGCTGCTGGCCTACGGTGACCTCGGGTCGAGCACCAACCAACCGATCGAGCCGGTCGATGTGATCACCGGGCCGGGAAACATCTACGTCGCTGCAGCCAAGCGCATGCTCCGCGGCGTGGTCGGCATCGACGCCGAGGCCGGACCGACCGAGATCGCGATCCTCGCCGACGCCACCGCTGACCCGGTGCACGTCGCTGCCGACCTGATCAGCCAGGCCGAGCACGATCCGGTCGCTGCGTCCGTGCTGGTCACCGACTCCGAAGCACTGGCCGATGCGGTGGATCTGGAACTGCTGCGCCAGGTGGCCGCGACCAAGCACACCGAACGGGTCGGCACGGCGCTGTCGGGTCAGCAGTCGGCCACCGTGCTGGTGACCGATCTTGACACAGGGCTGGCGGTCGTCAATGCCTACGCGGCAGAGCACCTGGAGATCATCACCGCCGATGCCCGCGCCGTCGCCGAGCGGGTGACCAGTGGCGGTTGCGTTTTCGTCGGAGCCCATTCGCCGGTTTCGCTCGGGGACTACTGCGCAGGTTCCAACCATGTGCTGCCCACCGGTGGTACCGCCCGACATGCGTCGGGACTGAGCGTCCAGTCCTTTCTCAAGGGCATCCACCTGGTCGAGTACAGCCGCGACGCGCTCATAGAGGTGTCTGCCAAGGTCATTGCCCTTGCCAACGCTGAGGATCTGCCTGCCCACGGCGACGCGGTCAAGGTCCGGCTGCCGGCTGATGGCTGAAGGCCGCCCGGCGATCTCGGCGGACCGGATCACGCTGGCCGACCTGCCGCTACGCCCTGAACTTCGCGACGAACTGCCCTACGGCGCACCGCAACTCGACGTGCCGGTACTGCTGAACGTCAACGAGAACCCCTACCCGCCCAGCGCGGCGGTGATCGCCGACATCGCTGCAGCCGTCGCCGAAGCAGCAGCGGGTGTGAACCGGTATCCGGATCGGGAGTTCCTCGGCCTGCGCGCGGACCTGGCCGCCTTTCTCGCCGAAGACTCCGGGGTGGTGCTCCCGGCCGAGCAGATCTGGGCGGCGAACGGCTCCAACGAGGTGATGCAGCAGTTGCTGCAGGCCTTCGGCGGGCCCGGGCGGACCGCCCTCTCCTTTGCTCCGACCTATTCGATGTATCCGGAATACGCGCGAAACACCCACACCGAGTGGGTGATCGGCCGGCGTGCGGCGGACTTCACCATCGAGGCCGGACACGCGCTGGAGCTCATCGCCGAGCACCAACCCTCGGTCGTCATTCTCACCTCGCCCAACAATCCCACCGGTACCGCGTTGCCCCTCGACCTGGTCAGCAAGGTACTAGCGGTCGCGCCGGGGGTGGTCGTGGTGGACGAGGCGTACGCGGAGTTCCGGCGGGCCGGGGTGCCCAGCGCCCTGGGCCTACTCGCCGAGCACGGCAACCTGATCGTGACGCGCACGATGAGCAAGGCCTTCGCCTACGCCGGCGGGCGACTCGGCTATCTAGCCTCGTCCAGGTCGGTGGTGGACGCGGTCCGCATCGTACGTCTGCCGTACCACCTCTCCGCGATTCAACAGGCGGCTGCCCGGGCGGCGCTCGCGCACCGGAGTGAGGCATTGGCGCACGTGGCGCAGTTGCGCACCGAACGCGACGACACCGTCGAGTGGTTACGTGGGCGCGGTCTCGAGGTCGCCGACTCGGACGCGAACTTCGTACTGTTCGGACGTTTCGCCGATCGGCATCAACTGTGGCAATCGCTGCTCGATCAGGGAGTGCTGATCCGTGAGGTCGGTCCGGCGGGTTGGCTGCGGGTCTCCATCGGCAGTCCTACCGAGATGCGGGCATTCCGTGCCGCGCTGACCGTGTCGCTCGATCAGGTCGACGGCAGGCTGCTACCCGGGACCGATTCGACGGCGGTGCGCCCGGTGCGCGAAGATGATGACGGCGCCGGCCACGGCGCCGAAGCTGTCCCCGTGGGGGCACCGGATGCAGAGGGAGCCCGCGGGTGAGCCGCATCGGCCGCATTGAGCGAAGCACCGCGGAGACCAAGGTGCTCGTCGAGATTGACCTGGACGGTGCCGGACACACCGACGTCAGCACCGGGGTCGGGTTCTTCGACCACATGCTTACCTCGTTCGGTAAGCACGGCCTGTTCGACCTCACGGTGCAGGTCGAGGGCGATCTGCACATCGATTCCCACCACACCGTCGAGGATGCAGCCATCGCGCTCGGACAGGCCTTCGCCGAGGCGGCGGGGGACAAGTCCGGCGTCCGACGGTTCGGCGACGCCGTGATTCCGATGGACGAGGCACTGGTGTCTGCTGCCGTCGATCTGTCCGGCCGGCCGTACCTGGTGCACCACGAACCAGACGGTGCACCCGCCTACCTGCTGGGCAGCGAGAGTTCGTACGCCACGACCCTGACCCGCCACGTGTTCGAGTCCTTCTGCCAGCACGCGCGGGTCGCCCTGCACGTCAGGGTGCATTACGGACGGGACTGGCACCACATCACCGAGGCTCAGTACAAGGCTGTCGCCCGTGCCCTGCGGGCGGCCAGCGAACCCGATCCACGGCAGACCGGTGTGCCCTCCACCAAGGGCGTGCTGTAGCCGGTGCAGATCGTGGTGCTCGACTACGGGTCGGGCAATGTGCGCTCGGCTGTGCGCGCGCTGGAACTGGTCGGCGCCCGCCTCGTGGCCGACGAGGCCTCACCGATCACCGAACTGACCGTCACGCTCACCGCCGATCGGTCCCTGGCGACCGACGCGGACGGGCTGGTGGTGCCTGGCGTCGGTGCTTTCGCGGCCTGCATGGCGGGTCTGAATGCCGTTGCGGCGCAGCAGATTTTGACCGAACGACTTGCCGCCGGACGCAAGGTGCTGGGCATCTGCGTGGGTATGCAGGTGCTCTTCACCGATGGCGTCGAGCACGGCGTCCGTACCCCTGGCCTCGGACTGCTGCCAGGCACCGTGGAGTTGCTGCGCGCTCCGGTGATACCGCACATGGGCTGGAACACCGTTACGCCACCTGCTGATTCTGTCCTGATGGCCGGCGTCGAGGCCGACACCCGGTTCTACTTCGTGCACTCCTACGCCGTGCGTCCGCCGACCCCCGGCACCCACTACCGAGGCAGTTATTCGCCGCTGTCCGGCTTCACGTTCGCCACCACCGAACACGGCGAGCCCTTCGTCTCTGCCGTGGAATCCCCGTCACTGTCGGCCACCCAGTTCCATCCCGAGAAGTCCGGTGCCGCCGGCCAGGCGCTGCTTACAAACTGGATCCACTCGATATCGCAGGGAGAATCATGATTCTGGAGCTGTTGCCGGCAGTGGATGTGGCCGACGGCACCGCGGTGCGACTCGTCCAGGGTGCGGCAGGTACCGAGACGTCCTACGGCAGCCCGCTCGATGCTGCGCTCGCGTGGCAGGCGGGAGGCGCCGAGTGGATCCATCTGGTGGACCTCGACGCTGCCTTCGGACGGGGATCGAATGCCGAACTGCTCGCCGAAGTGGTCGGTCGGCTGGACGTCCAGGTGGAACTGTCCGGAGGAATCCGGGACGACGCTTCGCTGCGGGCCGCGCTGGCGACCGGGTGTCGGCGGGTCAACCTGGGGACCGCGGCGCTGGAATCGCCTGACTGGGTTCGAACCGCCGTGGCCGAGTTCGGAGACCAGATCGCCGTCGGGCTGGACGTGCGGGGTACCACCCTCGCTGCGCGTGGCTGGACGTCGGAGGGCGGTGACCTGTTCGAGACCCTCGCTCGGTTGGACGCCGATGGGTGCGCCAGATACGTGGTCACCGACGTGCACCGCGACGGCACGCTGACCGGCCCGAACCTGCAGCTGCTGCGCGATGTGTGCGCGGCGACCGACAAGCCGGTGGTCGCCTCCGGCGGCGTGTCCAGCCTCGCGGATCTGCAAGCGCTGGCCGGCCTGACCGGCATCGGGGAGGAGGGCGCGATCGTGGGCAAGGCCCTGTACGCCGGAGCCTTCACGCTGGAGCAGGCACTCAAGGCCGTCGCAGACGTCTGAGGAGTCTCAGGGCGTAGCG
>JBBQFE010000299.1:0-4639 GCA_038321605.1 Mycobacteriales bacterium
GATGGGTCCATGTCCATCATCAAGATCAATGCCATCACCGTCGCCGAGGGCAGCGGCGATGAACTCGCCAAGCGGTTCGCAGCCAGGGCCGGAGCTGTCGACGGCGCCGCGGGCTTCGAGGGCTTCGAACTGCTGCAGCCCACAGATGAGCGGCTGACCTGGCTGGTCATCACCCGCTGGAGCGACGAGGCTGCCTTCACCGACTGGCTCAACTCGCGCGCGTTCGGTCAGGGCCACACCTCGGAGTCCGAGCGGGCCGGTGGCCCACCGCCACAGCAACCCGTCGGAGTCAGTTCGGAGCTGTGGTCCTATCGGATCTCAGGTGGTTCGGCGCAGTGACCGGGCATCCAGATAGCGCGGCGGAACCCTGCCGCCGGGTGGCCGCCGACGAGCTCACCCCGGCTGATCCGACGCCCGGCATGGCTCGTCGACTGGGTATCGAAACGGCGGGAATGTGGGCGGGGACGGTCGACACCGAGCCCGGGGCGGTCTCGGGGTGGCACCATCACGGCGAGCACGACACCACCCTGTACATCGTGAGCGGCGAGATGCGGCTGGAGTCGGGTGCCGGTGGCCGCGCTTCGCTGCTGGCGGGCCCCGGCGACTTCCTGCACGTTCCCGCCGGCGCGGTGCACCGGGAGTCCAACCCGTCCGACCAACCGGCCCGGGCGGTCATCGTCCGGTGCGGAACCGGACGACCCACCGTCAACGTCGACGGCCCGGCAGCGGACGCTCCCGAGGCTGCTGGACCGGCAGAGTCTCGATAGCAGATCGAGAGACACGCCGAGACACGCCGGTCCTCGTTCAGGTTGTCGTAACCCGGGTGCAGAATCGGGGTCGCTGGTCAGCCCGAAAGAGGGGCGCCACCTGATTCGGAACGAGGGCTGTCGCATGGCCAGTCACATGTCTGAAGGCATGTCCCGCACCGTGATGGCCCGATGAGCGGGCCGACCGCAGGCGCAACCGGCAGCAAGGACTCGTTCGTCCACCTGCACGTGCATACCGAGTACTCGATGCTCGATGGTGCCGCTCGGCTCAAGGAACTGTTCGCCGCCACCGCCGAGATGGGCATGCCTGCTCTGGCGATGACCGATCACGGCAACGTCTTCGGTGCCTACGACTTCTACAAGCAGGCCAAAGCGGCCGGCGTGAACCCGATCGTCGGCATGGAGGCCTACCTCACTCCCAACACCCATCGGGGGGAGCGCACCCGGGTCAAGTGGAATGCCGGCGGTGACGACGACGTGTCCGGCGGCGGTGCCTTCACCCACATGACCATGCTCGCCGAGAGCACCGAAGGCATGCACAACCTCTTCCGGCTCTCCTCCCGCTCAAGCCTCGAGGGTTTCTTCTACAAGCCGCGCGCCGACCGGGAGCTTCTGCACGACCACGCCAAGGGCCTGATAGCGACGACCGGTTGCCCGTCCGGTGAGATCCAGACCTGGCTGCGGATCGGCAAGTACGACAAGGCGCTGGCCAGTGCTGCGGAGTTCCGGGACATCTTCGGCAAGGAGAACTACTTCCTGGAACTGATGGACCACGGCCTCAACATCGAGAACCGGGTGCGGGACGGGTTGCTGCGGTTGGCCAAGGACCTGGACCTGCCGATGGTCGCCACCAACGACCTGCACTACACGCACCCCAGGGACGCCGCGTCACACGAGGTGCTGCTGTGCGTGCAGTCGGGCAAGACGATGCAGGACGCGAACCGGTTCAAGTTCGACGGCGACTCCTACTACCTGAAATCCCCGGCCGAGATGCGCTCGCTCTGGGCTGACAAGTACGACCTGCGCGAGTCCTGCGACAACACTCTGCTGATCGCCGAACGCTGCAACATCGAGTTCAACGAGTCCGCCAACTACATGCCGAGGTTCGGCGTTCCTGAGGGCGAGAACGAGACCTCGTGGTTCATCAAGGAGGTCGAGACCGGGTTACTCGTCCGGTACCCCGACGGCGTCCCCGCCGAGGTCCGCAAACAGGCCGACTACGAGGTCGGCGTGATCATCCAGATGGGCTTCCCCGGGTATTTCCTGGTGGTCGCGGACTTCATCAACTGGGCCAAGAAGAACGGCATCCGGGTGGGTCCCGGGCGGGGTTCGGGTGCTGGCTCGATGGCTGCGTACGCGATGGGCATCACCGACCTCGACCCGCTTCGGCACGGTCTGATCTTCGAGCGTTTCCTCAATCCCGACCGGGTGTCGATGCCCGACTTCGATGTCGACTTCGATGAGCGTCGACGGGGCGAGGTCATCAGATACGTCACCGACAAGTACGGCGACGACCGGGTCGCCCAGATCGTCACCTACGGCACGATCAAGGCCAAGCAGGCGGTCAAGGACGCCGCTCGCGTGCTGGGTTACCCGTTCGCCATGGGCGACCGCATCACCAAGGTCATGCCTCCGCCGGTGATGGGCAAGGACGTCCCGCTGTCGAAGATCTTCGACACCAGCCACGACCGTTACGGCGAGGGCGGCGAGTTCCGTTCGCTCTACGACGCCGACCCCGAGGTCAAGAAGGTCGTCGACACCGCCCAGGGTCTGGAGGGTCTCAAGCGTCAATGGGGTGTGCACGCCGCGGGTGTGATCATGTCCAGCGAGCGACTGGTCGATGTCATCCCGATCATGCGCCGCGAGCAGGACGGCGCCATCATCACCCAGTTCGACTACCCGTCGTGCGAGAAGCTCGGCCTGATCAAGATGGACTTCCTCGGCCTGCGCAACCTCACGATCCTCGACGACGCCGTCGACAACATCAAGGCCAACCGCGGTGTCGACCTGGTCCTGGAGGATCTCGATCTGGACGACCGGCCCACCTACGAGTTGCTGTCACGAGGCGACACGCTCGGGGTGTTCCAGCTCGACGGCGGCCCGATGCGCGCCCTGCTGCGCTCCATGCGTCCCGACAGTTTCGAGGATATCTCGGCAGTCATCGCGTTGTACCGTCCGGGGCCGATGGGCGCCAACTCGCACAACGAGTACGCGGACCGCAAGACCGGACGCAAACCCGTCTCGGCCATCCACCCCGAGCTGGCCGTTGCGCTGCAGGACCTGCTCGGTGACACCTACGGCCTGATCGTCTATCAGGAGCAGGTGATGGCGATCGCGCAGCACCTGGCGGGCTACACGTTGGGTGCTGCGGATCTGCTGCGCCGCGCGATGGGTAAGAAGAAGAAGTCCGAACTGGACGCCCAGTACGAGAAGTTCTCCGGCGGCATGGCGGACAAGGGCTATTCGGCGGACGCCGTCAAGACGCTCTGGGACATCCTGCTGCCCTTCTCCGACTACGCCTTCAACAAGGCGCACTCCGCGGCGTACGGGATGTTGTCGTACTGGACCGGCTACCTCAAGGCGAATTTTCCGGCCGAATACATGGCCGCGCTGTTGACCTCCGTCAAGGACGACAAGGACAAGATGGCCGTCTATCTGGCCGAATGCCGACGGATGGGCATCAAGGTGCTGCCGCCCTGCGTCAACTCCTCCGACGCCAACTTCACCCCGATCGGCACGGACATCCGGTTCGGCCTCTCTGCCGTCCGCAACGTCGGCGGCAACGTGGTCGCCTCGGTCACGGCCAGCCGCCGGGCCAAGGGCGAGTACACCGACTTCGCCGACTACCTGCGCAAGGTCGACGCGGTCGGCTGCAACAAGCGCACCGTCGAGGCGTTGATCAAGTCCGGGGCGTTCGACTCCCTGCAACACACCCGCAAGGGACTGATCCAGGTGTACGAGCAGTCCATCGACGCGGTGGTCGACACCAAGAAGGCCGAAGCCATCGGCCAGTTCGACCTGTTCGGCTTCGGCGGCGCCGACGTTGCCGGCCAGGGTCAGACCGCCGACGTGTTCGCGGTCCGGGTCCCCGACGGCGAGTGGGACAAGACTGTGCTGCTCAACTTCGAGCGCGAGATGCTGGGGCTATACGTCTCGGACCATCCGCTCTTCGGCGTCGAGCACATCCTCGCGAGTTCGGCCGAGGTCACCATCGCCGACCTGCAGACCGATGCGGTCAACGACGGTCAGACCGTCACGGTTGCCGGCATCCTGTCCAGCGTCACCCGCCGGATGACCAAGGACGGAAAGCCGTGGGCGCAGGTCACACTTGAGGATCTCGAGGGTGCCGTCGAGGTGTTGTTCTTCCCGGCGTCCTACCTGTCGGTCGGCATGAAGATCGCCGAGGACGCCATCGTGGTCATCAAAGGCCGCGTGGACGCACGCGAGGACGCCATCAGGATGATCGGCTCCGACCTCACGCTGCCCGATCTGAGCCAGGGGCCGAACGGTCCCGTGCGGCTGCAGATCGCTCCGTCCAGGTGCACGCCGCCGATCGTCGAGCGGCTGCGCGACGTGTTGCGCGGGCACCCCGGCACCACCGAGGTGCACCTGGAGCTGGTCAACGGCGATCGGCGGCATCCGTTCAAACTTCCGGACGGTCTGCGGGTGACCGCGTCGCCCGCTCTGATGGGTGACCTCAAGGCGCTGCTGGGCCCGAACTCGGTGGCCGGCTGAGTCTGGGTTACGGGCGTGAACTCGGCGAGCGTCTCGAACGTTGAGCAGGCATGAGCTATGAGATTCGACCGGGTCGTCCGGACAGCGAGCGGCCGTTGCACGACGAGCACGTGGTGATCGACGCGGTGGGGGAGTTC
>JBBQFE010000300.1:0-4636 GCA_038321605.1 Mycobacteriales bacterium
GCTGCCGAACGCCGCGGTGTGACGACTGCTCGGCCGAATCGACTAGAGGGACTCAGATATCGAGGAAGCGGACGTCCTTGGCATTGCGGACGATGAAGGAACGTCGGGCCTCGACGTCCTCGCCCATCAGCACACTGAAGAGTTCGTCGGCGGTGGCTGCGTCATCGAGGGTCACCCGCAGCAGTACCCGGGTGGCCGGGTCCATGGTGGTCTCCCACAGTTCCTTGGCGTTCATCTCACCCAGCCCCTTGTAACGCTGGATCGAGTCACCGGCCTGGCGACGGCGACCCGCGGCCTCGCCGGCCTCGATGAAGGCGTCCCGTTCCCGGTCGGAGAACACGTAGTCCGGATCGCCCTTCGACCACTTGATCTTGTACAGCGGAGGCTGCGACAGAAAGACGTGGCCGTGCTCGATCAGCGGTCGCATGAAGCGGAAGAGCAACGTGAGAAGCAGGGTGGTGATGTGCTGGCCGTCGACATCAGCATCCGCCATCAGGATGATCTTGTGATAGCGCAGCTTCGCGACGTCGAAGTCGTCGTGGATCCCGGTGCCCAGCGCTGTGATCAGCGACTGGACCTCGCTGTTCTTCAGCACCCGGTCGATCCGGGCCTTCTCGACGTTGATGATCTTTCCGCGCAACGGCAGGATCGCCTGGTAGAGCGAGTCACGACCGGACTTCGCAGAGCCACCGGCGGAGTTGCCCTCGACGATGTAGAGCTCACTCTTCTCCGGATCCGTCGAACGGCAGTCGGCGAGCTTGCCGGGCAGTCCCATGGTGTCCAGCGCACTCTTACGGGCGAGCTTGCGGGCCTGCTGGGCAGCCTTTCGTGCCCTGGCCGCCTGCGTCGCCTTCGTCACCACGATCCGGCCTTCGGCAGGGTTGCGTTCGAACCAGTCGGTGAGCCACTCGTTGCAGGCCTTCTGGACGTATCCCTTGGCCTCGGAGTTACCTAGCTTGGTCTTGGTCTGGCCCTCGAACTGGGGTTCGGACAACTTGATCGAGAGGATGGCGGCGAGCCCCTCGCGGATGTCGTCGCCGGTGAGCTTGTCGTCCTTCTCCTTCAAGATCTTCTGGGCCACGGCCCAGCGGTTGACGATCGAGGTCAGCGCGGCTCTGAAGCCCTCCTCGTGCGTACCGCCCTCGTGGGTGTTGATCGTGTTGGCGAAGGTGTACACCGACTCGGAGTAGGACTCGTTCCACTGCATCGCCACTTCCAGCGACATCTTGAGTTCTTTGTCCTCGGTCTCGAAGTAGACGACCGACTTGTGGATCGGTGACTTGGTCGCGTTGAGGTGCTTGACGAAGTCGGCGATGCCGTCGGCGTAGTGGTAGGTGACCTCTTTGATCTTCGGCTTGGTCACCGGGACCTCCGCCGCGGCGACCTCGTTGGACGGCAACGCGTCGCCGTCGTCGTCGATCACCGGGCTGACGCCGGGGCGCTCATCTCGCAGCACGATGGTCAGCCCCTTGTTCAGGAATGCCATCTCCTGCAGTCGCCGACTGATCGTCTCGTAGGAGTACGTGGTGGTCTCGAAGATCGAGTCGTCCGCCCAGTACGTCACCGTGGTGCCGGTCTCGTCGGTCTTCTCACCCCTGGACAGCGCCGCTGCAGGCTTCTGGTCGACATAGGGCTGGGTCCACCGGAACCCGTCGCGCTTGATGTCGACCTCCAGGCGGGTGGACAGGGCGTTGACCACCGAGATACCGACACCGTGCAGTCCACCGGACACGGCGTAGGAGTCACTGTCGAACTTTCCGCCGGCGTGCAGGACGGTGAGGATCACCTCGACGGCGGGCTTCTTCTGCTGGGTATTCATCCCGACGGGCATTCCGCGGCCGTTGTCGGTCACCCGCACCGCACCGTCGGGCAGCAGGGTCACCTCGATCCGGTCGCAGTAGCCGGCCAGGGCCTCGTCCACGGAGTTGTCGACGACCTCCCACACCAGGTGGTGCAATCCCCGCTCACTGGTCGAACCGATGTACATACCCGGACGTTTACGAACAGCCTCCAAGCCCTCGAGGACCTGAATCGAATCTGCTCCGTAACTGGACGCCGACTTGCCCGCCACTCGGTACTCCCTCTTCGGTATTGCGATGCCATCGCTGCTGCAGAATGGCTCTGAGCGCCTCGCAGCGCTCATCAACCTAATCAGTCTACCGGGCCGGCTGACGATATAGCGGCTGGAACACCGCTGAACGCGTCACAGAGCGATTTTCTCGGACCTGGTGTCTACGGATACGCGCCAGGTTTGACAACCGCGGCCCCGTAGCACTCAGCGCCATCCGGCGCGAGGTGGGTCGCAGCCGTTTTGACCTCCTCATCCGTAGGTGTCGCGTGGACCCCGTCCACGCGAGGACCATGGCCCGTGTTTCCAACTCGGCGCCGCCGGACCGGTGATCAGGATCTTCTTGACCAGTCCCCGCGGCAGGTCAGCGGTGATCCTGGCCAGGATCTGGGGCGCCATCATCCGGAGCTGGGTGGCCCAGGCGGTCGACTCGGCCGATACCTTCAGCTCACCGTCGACCAGGCTCACCGGATGGCAACGCGCAGCGATCTCGGGTCCGACCACGGTCGCCCACTGCCCCATCAACCTGGCCTCCGCCAGCGGCGCCACCCAGCCCAGTTCGGGCACCGCCTTACCGAGGATGGCTCCGATCGTCGCCGGATCGCGCTCGTCGGGCCTTGCGCCCGAATAGGACGGCCCGTCATAGCGGCGGCGCCGGCGCCGCTTGAGCTGCCGTCCCGCACGGCTGACGTCGCCCGGCCCGCCAAGGCCGGACGAGATGGCCCTGGCCCGGTGAAGGGCGTCAGCTGCCATGTCAGTCAGCTCTGGTTTTCCACAGGAATCTGTGGATGAGTCACCCGATTCTGGGGATAACCTGTCCGATTGATCCGGATGTTGGCCTTCTGAGCTGTGGACAGCCCGTTGACTGGCGTCTTCAGACTCGGTGCCTTCAGACTCGGTGTCACCGGACACGGCGCACCTCCCCATCGGCCACGTCATAGCGCGCACCGCTCAGCTGCTCGGGCACGTCTGCGATGACCGCGGACGAGATGAGCACCTGTTCGGCCTTGCCCGCGATGGCGGCCAGCTGCTCGCGCCGGGCGGTGTCCAACTCGGCGAACACGTCGTCGAGGATGAGCACCGGCTCGGCTCCGTCCGAGCTGAGCAGGTCGTAACACGCCAAGCGAAGCGCGAGGGCGGCCGACCAGCCCTCACCGTGGCTGGCGTAGCCGCGGATCGGAAGGCGGTTCAACTCCAGGTCCAGATCGTCGCGGTGCGGGCCGACCAGGTTCACGCCGCGCTCCACCTCCTGTGGACGAACCCGTGCGAGCTCAGCCAGCAATGCTGCCGACAGCACCGAAACCTCAGGAATGGGGCCCTCGTCAGTGGGCAGCGCCTGATCGACCGAGCTGACATAACGAAGGCTGAGCGCGGGTCCACCCAGCTTGCCCACGGCCAGCTTCTCCGGCGCGATCCGGGCATAGGCCTCCGCTGCGTACGGTCGCAGCGCGCGCACGAGTTCCATCCGGCCCGCCAGCAACTGAGCACCGTGTTCGGCGAGATGCCCGTCCCACACGTCCAGAGTCCGCAGATCGCCACTGCCACCGGCCCGTCGCGCCGAACCCGCTGTCTTCAACAGGGCGGCACGCTGTTTCAGAACCCGGTCATAGTCGGCGCGTACTCCGGCCAGTCGCGGTGTTCGCTGCACCAGAACGTCGTCGAGAAAGCGGCGACGTTCCGACGGATCCCCCCTTACGATGGCCAGATCCTCGGGAGCGAAGAGGACAGTGCGCAGGCCGCCGAGGATGTCGCGCGGACGAGCCACCGGCGACCGGTTCAACTTGGCCTTGTTGGCGCGACCGGCTGTGATGGCCACCTCGAGCACGAGTTGACGGCTGTCCTGCACCACCGCTGCCTGGATCACCGCCTGCTCCGCACTCGACCTGATCAGCGGTGCATCGGTACTGACCCGGTGACTGCTCAGGGTGGCCAGGTAGCCGATCGCCTCGAGCAGGTTCGTCTTGCCCTGGCCGTTCGAACCGACGAGAACGCTGACGCCGGGTTCGAAGGCCAGATCCGCCCGGGGCCAACTGCGAAAGTCGGCGAGGGACAGGTGGGCTACGTACACCCTCGGAGCCTACGGCCCAGCGTTCCCTGCGATCCGGCGACGCTCAGCCCGGCAACCGGACCGGCATGATCAGGTAGGTGTAGTTCGAGCCCCCCGCTGACGCTGCGGCACCGGCGGGGCGGATGACCGCAGGCTTGGTGGGCGTCGTGAAGAGCAGCCTGGCCACCGGATCCTCGATCGCGCCGAGGCCTTCGAGCAGGAACGCCGGGTTGAAGGCGGTCGTGATGGGGTCTCCCGAGTAGTCCACCTCGACGTTCTCCTCGGCCTTGCCCTCGTCATCGCCACCGGCCGACAGGGTCAGACCACCGTCGGTGAAGTCGAGCCGAACCGGGTTACCTCGATCCGCCACCAGGGCCACCCGCTTGACCGCCTCGGTCAACGCCGCGACCGACACCTCCGCGGTCACCGAGAACTCCGCGGGCAGCAGGGTGCGGTAGGGCGGGAACTGGGCATCGAGCAGTCGGGTGGTGGTACGCCGGCCGGTGCCGGCAAAGCCGATG
>JBBQFE010000301.1:0-4623 GCA_038321605.1 Mycobacteriales bacterium
ACCTTGCCGAGGGCGACGACCCGCACCGCGAGGCCCTCAGGACCTCCCTCGGTGAGCCGTACCGCACCCTGCTCGGACATCTTCGCCACGAGATCGGTCACTGGTACTTCGACGTGTTCATCGACGGCGGCCCGGCGCTGGAACCGTTCCGGGCACTGTTCGGTGATGAGCGGCGTGACTATGGCGAGGCCCTCGCCCAGCACTACGGCGGCCCCCGCACCGACGCCTGGCGGGCGACCCACGTGAGTGACTATGCGGCATCGCACCCGTGGGAGGACTGGGCAGAGGTGTTTGCGCACTACCTGCACCTGACCGACACCCTGCAGACGTCGTATGCCTACGGCCTGGACTTCACCGGTCCTCGGGTCGAGCTGAGCGACACCCCGGCCGGCAGCCTGGTACAGAGCACGGCCGCCTCCATGTCGACCTCACCCAAACCCTCGTACGCGAGTTTCGACGACATGCTCAATGCCTGGCTGTCACTGACCTTCGCCCTGAACGCGGTGAACCGTTCGATGGGCTCGGACGACCTGTACCCGTTCGTGCTGGTGCCGGCCGTCATCGAGAAGCTGCGTTTCGTGCACGATGTGATCTCCGCGGGGCCGCCCGCCGCTCGGGACCACTGAGACACCGCACCGCCGACCTGCTGCCCCGCCGGGCTACTGCACTCGCGCAGCAGTAGCCGATGCGAGGCCGTTACTCGGTCGGTGCATCTCGCGCGCGGTCGAGGTAGGCGAGCAGGGTCTGCACGTCGAGCTCGGTCGACGGCGTTGCGGCATCCAACCGCGCGGTCCAGGTCAGGCCGTCCACTCCGGGCACCCGCCGGGCCACCAGCCGGCCGGTGCCACCGGGCAGATTGACCTGTTCCGAGCGGGCAATACTCGCCTCGACCCGGGTCCGTACCACGCTGGGCAGGTTGCGCGGTTCGACGAGGTCGACGGTGACGGCGGGCAGATCGGTCAACTGACCCGAGTCGTGCATGACCCCTTCGATCAGCACCAGTCGGTCGGCCGCCCAGTTCGCCTTCACCACCAGATCCCAGCCGATCCTGCGCCAGCCGGCGGACGGTTCGTCGGCTACCGGCAACCACAAACCGTAGTTGGTGGCCACCACCACCGAATGCTCGGTGTCGCCGACCGCCAGCGCCCGTTCCTGCCCGACGAAGAGCTTGCGCAGCTCCGCCGGCGGCCGGATCCAGCGATCTGAAAAGGACAACAGTGCCACTGTCTACTCTCCTCCGATTGCACGCGACCGCAGCTCGCGGCGGCGCTGTTCGAGCTGCATCAGCTCGGCGAACAGGCGGCCCTGTTCGGCCACGTCGTCGGCGGCGTCCAAGCGCTGCACCCTCGACTTGAGCTGAGCAACCTGGCGCGCCACCACCTGCTCGGCGAGGTTGTTCACCATCGCCTCGGCATACCGGGGTTGGGCGTCCGCCCCTGAGCGAAGGGGTTCCACCGCCAGCGCGTTGACCATCGCCCGAGCCTCCGATTCCGGTGGCAGGTACTGCATCACGCGCTCCACCCACCGCGGACCCGACACCACACCGGCTGCTCCACCGGCCGCCGCGATCGCGGCCTGGAGTTGTTGGTGCACCGCGACCAGAAAGGCGCCGCTGCCCAACTCGTCGAACTGGGCACCGACGGTGTCCGGGTACTGCAGGGCACCCTTGATCACCTCACGCTCGGCGAAACCGACCTTGGCAGGAACCCCGGTGGGCTGCTGCAGCTGCCCGAACGAGGACGGCTGCCCTGCGTGACTGCCCGGTCCGTGCGAGGGGCGCTGACCATTCGGCTGGCCGGAACCGTTCGCCGACTGGTTCGCCGTGGCGCGCACCAGTCCACGGACCCGTGCCAGCACATCATCGGGATTCGGCACACCGACGAGCTTGGCCACCTCGCCGGCATAGCCCACCCGGTGCGCCGGATCCTTGAGCTGCGCGACCAGCGGTATCGCCTGGTTCAATGCCGCGGCGCGCCCCTCGACGGTGTCGAGGTCGTAGCGGGAGATGAGGGTTTCGAGCATGAACCGCAACATCGGCTTGTTGCCCTCGATCAGCGCCCGCACCGCATGGTCGCCGCCGCTCTGGCGCAACTCGCAGGGGTCCTTGCCCGAGGGCTCGATGGCCACGAACGTCTGAGCCATGAAGCGCTGCTCATCGGCGAACGCCTTTTCGGCAGCCTTCATGCCCGCTGCGTCGCCGTCGAAGGTGAAGATGACCTTGGTCTTGGCCTGGGCCTCTTCGGCGCTGTTGCTCGACCACAGCCGGCGGATCACGTTGATGTGCTCGGTACCGAAGGCCGTGCCACAGCTGGCAACCGCGGTGACCACGCCGGCCAGGTGACAGGCCATCACATCGGTGTAGCCCTCGACCACGACCACCTTCAGCTGCTTGGCGATCTCGCGCTTGGCGACGTCCATCCCGTACAGCAGCTGATTCTTCTTGTAGATCGGGGTTTCCGGGCTGTTCAGGTACTTCGCTTCGATCCGGTCGTCGTCATGGATGCGGCGGGCACCGAAGCCCACCACGTCTCCCCCGGTGTCGCGGATCGGCCACAGCAGTCGGCGGTGGAAGCGATCGATCAGCGAACCACGCCCGGATTCCTTGGCCAGTCCGCCGAGGGTGAGCTCGGCGGCTGAGAAACCTCGACCGAGCAGGTACTTCGTCAGCGCGTCCCAACCCGACGGGGCGTACCCGCACCCGAACCGGGTGGCGGCGTCGGCGTCGAAGCCACGCTCGGCGAGAAAGTCCCGGGCCGGTTGTGCCTCCGGCGTCAGCAGCGCCGCGGCGTAGAAGCTGGCAGCCAGTGTGTGCGCCTCCACCAGCCGGGCGCGCTGGCCGGGCTGGCGTTGTGGGCCACTGCCGCCCTCGGCGTACCGCAGCTGGATTCCGCTCCGGGCCGCGAGATTCTCCACAGCCTCGGTGAAGGCCAGGTGCTCGATCTCCTGGACGAACTTGATGACATCGCCACCTGCACCGCACCCGAAGCAGTGGTAGAGGCCCCTGGACGGCGACACCGACAGCGACGGCGACTTCTCGTCGTGGAAGGGGCAGATGCCCTTGAGGTTGCCGCCACCGGCGTTGCGGAGCTGGACGTGCTCACCGATGACCTCGTCGATGCGGGACTTCTCGCGGACCGCCGCGATGTCCTCGTCGCGTATCCGTCCGGCCATACCGGCAAGTCTAGTTCGCCGGGCCAGTCCGAGGACCTGCTCGTCAGGTACTGCCGGTGACCAGCCGGCCATGCCAGGCACGGGCAGCGGAGTCGGTGAGCTGCGCCACCTGGTCGATGGCCACCCGCAGCCGTCCGGCATCGTCACCGGCCGCGCGCCAGTCCTCCCGCAGCACCGGCGACAGTTCACGCTCGCCCGCTGCGAACAATGCCTCCACCAGCTCGGTGAGCACCCGGCGTTGGGCGTCCAGCACCGACTCCACCCCGGGTCGGCGCATCACGTAACGCAGGGCCATCGCCTTGAGTAGCGCACACTCGGCGACGATGCCGTCGGGGATCAGTAACTGCGCCGCGTAGCGACCGAGCGCCGCCGGCCCGTAACGCTGCCGGGTCGCCTGCACCGCTGCGCCGGCGAAGCGTCCGGTCAGCTCGCTGGTGGCCCGCTTGGAGGCGACCTGGGCACGGAAACTGCCGTCGTACTCGGCGAGGTCGACCAGGGCCGGCAACCTCAGCAGCCGCTCCAGCTCGGGCGCCAACTCGGTGGCGGTCCGAGGCGAGTAACTGGCGGAGGCGGCCTCGCACAGCGCCACCTTCTCGGTGTCGGTCAGGGCGGCCAGCCGGATGTGGCCGGAGTGCACGCCGTCCTCGACATCGTGCACGGAGTAGGCGACGTCGTCGGCCCAGTCCATCACCTGGGCCTCCAGGCAGCGTTCACCGTCGGCACGCCCGTCCCGCACCCAGGCGAACGCGGCGAGGTCCGCGGCGTACACCCCGAACTTCGGACCGGTCGACCGGCGGGGCCACGGGTACTTGCAGACCGCGTCGAGGCTGGCCCTGGTCAGGTTCAGACCCGCGGAGGCGCCCGCCGGGCCCAGCACCTTCGCCTCCAGCCTGGTCAGGATCCGCAGGGTCTGGGCGTTGCCCTCGAACCCGCCGCAGTCATCGGCGAGCCGGTTCAACGCATCCTCGCCGTTGTGACCGAACGGCGGATGCCCGAGGTCATGGGCCAGGCCGGCGGTGTCGGTGATGTCGGGATCACACCCGAGGGCGGCACCGATCTCGCGGCCGATCTGAGCCACCTCGAGCGAATGGGTCAGACGGGTACGCGGAAAGTCATCCTGGCCCGGCGACACCACCTGGGTCTTGTCGGCGAGCCGGCGAAACGCGTAGGAGTGCAGAACACGCGCCCGGTCACGCTGAAAGCCGCCCCGGGTCCCGGCCTCACCAGCCCAACCTGCGGGGTACTGGCCGCGTTTGGAGTCCTCGTCCACCCAGCGCTGGGCATCGGTCACGGTGTAGCGGTAACCACCGGCCACACCCCCGTGATCAGCGCTGTGATCGGCCCTGTGATCGGCGCTGTGATCTGCGCTGGCCTCGTCGGTGCTCATACGTGCTCCTCGATACAGTCGGCGAACAGCTGCAGGTTCTGCAGCCACATGCCTACCGTGAACTT
>JBBQFE010000302.1:0-4609 GCA_038321605.1 Mycobacteriales bacterium
GGACCAGCTCGTCGCCACCCATGATCGGCACCGAGTCTTGGGTGTAGAGAGTGCCGGCCCAGATCACACCGGCCGGATGCTCATCGGGGTAAAGGCGGTTGCGTTCTTTCCAGCAGGCCATTTTGAGCGGGCATTCGATGCAGTTGCGGATGGCGCGCATCCAGTCGGGAAGCTCGCCGTGGTCGACCTCCCAGCCGGCGGGGTCCAGCTCGCAGGTGGTCGGATCGTGCGGGGCCGAGAAGACGTCGACGGTCGGGGAGGCAGTGGTGTTGGTCTGGGAGATTGCGGGAGCGCTCATTAGGGGTCCTTCGCGGAGCATGAAGGGCCGGCAGCAGCTGCGGCCCGAGATGCTCTGAGCCTGAGAACCCGACTGGGTCGACCGATCGGTCGAGCAGTCTGCAAATGGGTTGGCTCTGCCCGGTTGGCGTCTGTCTGTGCAGATCAGAGGCGAGAATCCGGGGGTATCCCGAGCGCACTGCGACGACCCAAAAGGGGGTCGTCAATCAGCGACCGTGCAGCCAGCCAATCGGGTTGGCGGCAGCCGGCGTGAGAAGGATGCGGCGGGCGGTGATCGCCGCGACGATGGTGCGATCGGCGTCGGTGGCGTCCGCGATGCGCTCGCCGCTTTCGGCGTCGAATCGACCGTCGACGGTCAAGAGCTGACCCGCCGGCGCCCACCGTCGACCGGTATCCGGGACGTGCTCCCAGTCGGCAACGCGGAAGATGCCAAGGGGCCGGCCGAGCCGAACGGCGACGATGATCCGAGGCCGATCGGACATTCGCCAGAGCCCCCGCACGGCGCCCCATACCGGGACGGGACCGTCGTCGAGGTCGGCGCCGATGTGCGCGCGGCTGAACGGCTCGCCCGTCTCGTCATCGACAGCGCGTTTACCGCCGAGTCGGGCGGTCACGATCGGTACATCGATCTCGGCCGCCGTCAGCACAGTGCTGATGTCCTCTGGACGCTGACTGTCGCCGGCGTCGTAGGCCGACAGCAGCTCCTGGGCCACCAGCTCGACCGGCGGTGTCGCGGCTCGGAGCACCAGCTCGGCAGCTTCTTCCCTGGGCATGCCGACCTGCGCTGCCCACGCCTCGACGCGGCTGACCACGTCGACGGCAATGGCCAGCCGGCTGGATGCGGATTCCAGGCGAGGCATGACCATGGACTTTTCCACATCGGGAGCCATCGTGCGTCACCTACCTTTCCCGTCCATCCCACTTGATGTACGGTTCCCAATTATCAAGTGGGCGGCTCCTACTTGCACACCCCATGACGGTAGGACGCTGATGGATGGGTGTCAAGTAGGCGGCTCCCCGTTAAAGACATAAGCGGCTCCGCGCGATCCACGGGGCGCCGTCAAATTACCCACGGGATGGCACCCGGTGGAAGTTGTGCACATGTGCCGCCCCGTTGTTTAACCTCTGTATCACTGCGACACGCCGTTTTACCTGCGCGTTTCGGGTTGGCCGCTACGGCTTTGCTGCCGAATTCAACCTACGCCCCGCCAAGGGTCGGTAAGCGCTCGGGCTACCGCTACGGCTTTGGTTCCGAGCAAGGCGTAGCGGCAGCCGTAGCACCTCTGTCACACCCTTTGACCTGCGGTGATACTGCATCGGCACGGTTATTTATCCGCGGTGCCGCTACCGTGGCCCGTAGCGGCACGACACGCCTACTGACCTGGGCGTACTCCCTGGCCGCTACGGCTGCTACGGCTCTAGAAACGAGCCCCCCGTAGAAGCGAGACGATGAGCGAACTACACACGACTCCCAAGCGATGGCGACAGAACGGGACACCGACCGGACATTTGAAATGTCCGCGGAATGTCCTTCCAATGTCCGGTCGACCTGCGTTCGACTTGGTCGCATGTGGCAACCCCCCGGCTCCAGCGGACAAACAACGGAGTTACTGCAACTCAGCGTGTCGTCGACGATTCGAGTAACCGGAACTGTCAAGATCCATCGCATGGCACCCAGGAAGCCCAAGCACCCGGGCGGAGCCCCGGCCGCGTTCGGAACAACGCGCGTCAACACGATCGCGGTGCGCGTCGATGACTCGATGCAGACCACCCTGGAGGCGGCCGCGGCGGCAGCCGGCCTGCCACTTGCCCGCTACTGCATGGTCAGACTCGCCGAACTGCACAAGATCCCTCTGGCTGATCGCGTCGATCCCTATCAGGAACGCTTGCCGATCGGCGCTTGACCAAACGACTTTGACTGATGCCCACAAGCCATTCCCACCTGCGAAGAGACCTGGAGAACCCCGTGACTTAGAGACAACAAATCCCCCACAGCTGAGGCGAAAGGTTTGGCCGCCAAGAACCTCAGCTGAGGGGGATCTGTCCTGCAAATGGACCGCTCGGTCCGTCCCGGTCTAACGAACCGGCAGCCATCCCCGGGATTCCGACCGAGGTCGGAGAACCCGTATCTAGCTACCTGGAGTGTACGAGTTGAGCGCTGCTCTTGACAGAGGCAACGCCGACGAATCCCCCACAGGAAACGTCGAGCGGGGCTTTTTGCTGCGCGCTGCCACCGCAGCTAATCCTGCCCAGACCAGCCTCGATCGGGTCTATGAGGCGTTGGAGGCGGGCGGCCGCCACCCCGAACGTAAGCGACGCCACGTCCAGGCCCGCTGCCCGCTCCACGAGGACGTCAAGCCCAGCCTGTCGATCGACTGGACCTCCGACCACGACGGCCGGATCCTGATCCACTGCTTCGCCTGTAACGCGCAGGACGTTGACGTGTTGGACGCGATCGGGCTCGGGGTGCCGGATCTGTTCGATCAGCCGCCGCCACCCCGGGACACCACACCCAAGACTCGGGCACGCAAGGCCAAGGCCAGCACGGCCCCGCGGCCCGGGCCCCTGCCGAAGCGGCTCACCGCTGATGCCGACGCGGCCGAGATCCTGGAGCCGCGGCATGCCGTCCGCACCTACGAGTACACCGACGAGGCCGGCAACGCCCTGGGCCGGGTGGTGCGGTTCGAGTGGGTGACCGCCCAGGGGCCGGAGAAGGAATTCACCCAGGAGCGGCCTGACGGCAACGGCGGGTGGGAGCGCCACGCACCCACCCGGAAGGTGCTGCGTCATTTGCCGGCCGTCGTCGAGGCGATCGCCCATGGCCGAGAGATCTGGCTCGTGGAAGGCGAGAAGGACGATGAGTCGGTCAACCAGGTGTTGCCGCGGTCGACCGGTGTAGCAACGACCAACGCCGGTGGCGCCGGCAACTTCGGCGAACTGTGGGAGCAGCTCGCCGGCGCCCATGTGGTGATCGCGGTCGACCGTGACGGAGCCGGCTACCGACGGGCCGCCGAGGTGGCCCGTCGGCTCGATACCCGGGCCGCATCGATCCGAGTTGTCCTGCCCGCAGTCGTCGAGCCACACGCCGACGTCTCTGACCATCTGGCCTCCGGACGCGGTCTCGGGGACATGCTGGACGTTCCACTGCATCAGCTGCCGATCCTGCTTCTGATCGCCGATATCGAGGCGGCCGCCCGCAATGGCGTCGAGGCGGCCAAGCGGGCCCGGACCTGCCAACGGGAGGTCTCCGCTCGGTTGGCGGCCGCCGAAGAAGCCGCCAACCGAGGTGCCACCAAGGTGGCCGCCGAGGAACGGCGGTTCGCGCTGCGCTGGGCGCAGGAAGCCGGGAAGGCCGCCACCCGAGCGGTCGACAAAGCGGCCGAGGCCTTCGCCAACCGAACCAAACTCGCAGGTCAAGTCGAGCAGTTGACAGCCCAGCTGCCGAGCGGGGTCGATACGACAACCGAGCTAGTGGCCCGGGCCGAACGGGCCCAGCTCGACGCCCAGCAGATGGTCGCCCAGACCTGGGCGCAGGTCGAGGCGCCGATTCCCGAAGCGATCGCCGCGGTGGTCTCGGCGCCGGCACCGAGCCAGGCCGCACTGGTCCCTGACCGGGACGTGCCAGAGCCGCCAATCGGCCTGCCGCCGGCACCGCCGAAGCCGCCCACCGGTGGCCGCGGCGGAGGCGGAGGGGGCCGGGCCGAAGAGATACCGAACCTGCTCCCTCGGTACGTGCACCGGCACGGCGAGACGGTCTACGTCGCCGGCACCAAAGACAAGCCGACCTTCTCCACCGTGTGGCGCTGCGAGGTCTCCGTCATCGACCAGATGGTCGATGACGACGGAGACAAATCCACCCCGGACATCGGGGGTCGTTGGCGGTTGCGGCTGCGGCGACCGGCCCGGGACGATGCCGGTGTGGTCCTGGTCGACGAGCAGAACACCGCGGCCTGGGAAGAGGCCGAGATCGAGTTGCCCCCGGACAAGGTCCGCGATGGCAGCTGGCACGAGGACCTGCCCTGGCCCGGGTTGGTCCACGACCTGTCGAACAAGGGCCGGACGACCGCGTTGCAGGCCGCGCTACTGGCCAAGCCGATGCCGGTCAAGATGGCCCGCCGCTACACCGCGACCGGCTGGCGAACCCTGGACGGCCGGGATGTGTTCGTTCACGCCGGCGGCGGCATCGACGCCGCCGGCAGCGTCGACCTCCCCCACATCGCCATCGACGGAAAGCTCGACGTCTTCCGGATGCACAAGCCCACCCAAGACGTAGAGGCCCTGAGAGAGGCCGTCAGGCTCGGTCTGTCCCCCT
>JBBQFE010000303.1:0-4582 GCA_038321605.1 Mycobacteriales bacterium
TCCGCCTGCAGGCGCAGAAAAGTTCTGGCCGCACGTCATGATCATCTAAAGCGGCGCAACATCGGCATTGGCGGATGGTTCGATGCACCGTTCACAGTGGCTTGGTCGGTCCCTGCCAGCAGGTGCGCAGGGCGCAGCACGGAGGTCAGGGGCGCGTCGGCCAGATTTTGGGCAAAGAAAAAAGGCGCAGAGTTTCGCTGGTTGCACGGGATTGACGGCTGCTGCGGGTGGGTTCGGCGGAGGTAGGTGTAGGCGGTTTCTCGGGAGATCCCGAACTCCCGGGCCAGGCTGCTGACCTGCTCACCAGCGGTTGCCCGGTTGGTGAGGTCCTGGGCCTGGGTTGGTGTGAGGGCGGGTTTCCGACCGCTGTAGGCACCCCTGGTCTTGGCCAGGGGTGATCCCTTCGCGTTGGCGTTCCCGGATCAGGGCCCGCTCGAACTCAGCGAAGCCACCCAAGACCGACAGCAGCAGGGTCGCCATCGGAGAATCCTCGCCGGTGAAAGTCAGGGCCTCCTTCACAAACGTGATCTGCACTCCCTTGCCGGTCAACTGCCGGACCAGCCGGCGCAGGTCATCGAGGTTGCGGGCCAACCGGTCCATCGAGTGCACGGTTGCTGGGGTCCTGCCTTCGCGGGACTGCTGCGCGTGCTACCGGTGAGGCTCTGGCCGGGGTTACTTCGCTAGCCCGGAGACGAGGTTGATCGACGCGGCGATGATGACCGCCCCGAGGGGGAAGGACAGCCATGCGTGCCGCAAGGCGGTGCGGCGTATCTGCTTGGTTTGGATGTCGGTGTCGGAGACCTGGAAGGTCATGCCAATGGTGAAGGAAAGGTAGGCGAAGTCGCTGTACTCGGGCGGGTCGTCCTCGTTGAAGTCGATGCCGCCTGCCGGGTGGGTGTAGTAGTGGCGGGCGTATTTCAGGGTGAAGACGGTGTGGATCAGGGTCCAGGACACGAACACCGATCCGAGGGCGAACCCTGCTTGCACGTATTTGCCGGTGCCGCTGGCGTGTCCGGCTCCGAACAGCACCACCCCGACCGCGATCAGGCTCGCGGTCGCCGCGGCGAGCAGCACCAGGTCTGTAAGGTCACGTCCAGGGTTTTCCCGCTGGGAGTGGCGGGCGGTGTCCGCCGCGCCCATTGGCCAGATTGTGGCCCACATCCAGCTGCAAAACGTCACCGCGAGAACGTCCCAGCCGATCAACGGCGCCGACCGGCCTGCGCCGATCGCGGCGGACACGCCGCCCACGATGAGCCCTACCAGGAGAGATACCAATAGCTTGGTTCTAGCCGACGAGCCGAGAGAGACGGGCGGCTCGCCGTCCGATGACAGAGGTGACATTGCACCAGCCTCGCATGTGCTTCCCATCTCATCGAGCGCTCACCCACTTTGGGAGCGCACCAGCGTCAGTGCGGGAGCAGGGCTGAAACTGGTTCTTCACGGTCGCTGCGGCTCTTCACGGTCGCTGCGGCTCTTCACGGTGGCGCGGATACCGGGGGCGGGGGCTTCCGCGTGAAAACCGGAGCTGGTCCGCCACTGGATTCTTCGCCGCTCGTCCTGATCTGCCCGTTGCTTCCGAATGTTGCGCGTTGACCACGGCTACCAGCGGAGGGATTGTGACCAGTATCGCCGCCGAAAAACTGGCGCGGCCGAGCTGAACGGGGCATACCGTGCGCATTCGCAGAGCCGCGACGCTGGTGAGTCTTCTCGCTGTCGTCTCGTTCGGCATGCCAGCCGGAGTGGCATCCAGCACGGGAGTGACACAGCAAGGCCGCACCTGGACCGTCCAGGCCGGTGAGGAGACAGCCAACCACGCCATCCAAGGCATGGCCTTCCTACCAGCCAACGTGTCGGCCACCGCACCTACCAGTGCCGGCAATGCTGGGCCGTCATCTACCGGCCGGCGCACATCGATGACGCGCAGCGTCTGGACCTTGGACCTTGACTAAACGTCAGGTTAACGCGACTCTTCCGACATGCTCCCCGCGCAGCTCCGTCCCCCTAGTTGGTACCCGGCGACGACCCGGCCCGGTTACGAAATGTGGTGGGACGGGTACAGCTGGACGGGGCACCTGCGCCCTGTACCGGCCGCCCCGGTAGTGCAGCGCCGCGGACCGCATGTTCGGATGGTACGGCTAACGCGGCGAAGACGAATGGATCGTTGACACGGACGTCCTGCTGGTCGAGCTTCCACTCCACCCCGGACCCCATAGGTGGGTGTGGAAAAAGCTGTAAATAGACCGGAACGTCGACTAGAACCCGCCTGGCTGGGTGTGGGTCCAAAAGTGGCGGCAGGCGAAGTGTGGCTACCGGCGTCGGGGTGGTTGTCCGGCGTGAGGAAACGACCGGGGTTAGCCTCGTTGGCGGTGAAAGTCGGCCAAGCGGCTCAGTTCGTCGCGCATCCTCGCCTCATACGCCTCGAGGTCAGCGAGTTCGATGTTGAGCAGCTGCCACTGTTGCTGCCGCCCACGTGGCTGGTGATGCAGGTGCCGCGGGTCTGCGAACGGTACGTCTGTGCGTCCCTGCGCGTCCCGCTGAGCCCGTTTTTCGGTGGTCAGCGCTTGGGCGACCTGGTACTTCGTACGCGCTTGGGTAACGTCGAGATGTTCGGTCATTCTCGAAGTGTTGCAGCGGTGACCGACCAACAGAAGAGGCCATCAGATCACGGGTTAGGTGTGTATCCAGAACGCGGTGAGACTGGCGCCGCCGTTAGCGCTCTCGCGCCGAGCTCGACCGCCAGACGGGTAGGCGTGGCGCATCCACGCAAAGCATTCCCCACCCGGAACCGCGGCGGGAGGCTGCGGACCAGGCCGCCGACCGAGAACGTGGGGGCGCCCGGGTCGGTGGCGTTTGTAACGGTACGACGCGGCTGGGTGCGTTGCGGATTGGCCGCCGACGTTCCTCGCATCTACACATCTCTGACGTGAACGGTTTGCCCGACCCGTCGGCCTCGGGGACCAACATCCCATTGCGCCGCAGCAATTTCGACCACATCGCCGCCGGGCAACGTGAGGAAGTCACCAACGTGCAGAGGCTCCGACAGACGCAGGGTCATCAAAATTGGTGCGTCACGAGTCGTCGGCTGAGTGAGGTCGAAGCCGAATCGACCATCCCGGACCGTGACCGGAACTTTCTGCATGACGTCGGACCGAAATGCCGAACATCTGTGCCAGCGATGTGACAAGCCCGTCAGGACGCGCACTGGCAGCGGCAGGATCCGAGGGTTCGGGGCAGGCTAGGAGCCGAACTTTCCCGTCGTTCGTTCTGACTCCCAGCGGTCCAACTGATGAAGCGAGTCCTTGGGGTAGCCGATCATCGCCATCGCCTCCTTCACCCGTTCGATCGACATCCCAGCATCGGCAATGTCGCGCAGCAGTGCGGGCATCAGATCATCGGTCAGGCCGTTGCGACCCCAGCCGTTGTTACCGATGTGGTCAAGGAAGTCCAGCAGCTCGGATTGCTCCTCGTCAAAGCCTAGCCAGGAGACGTTAACGGTCTGCGTGCCACAACACTCACGATATCGCCCGGCCCGGCGACCAGGCTCGGGTGCCTGGGATCCCGGTCAGGACACCGGTCCAGGTAACGCACTTGTTCAGCACGTCTTGCCACGTCCCGGCCTCGGCGAGTAGGTCAGCGTAGGTGCGTTGCGCGGCGATACCACCAACCAGCCGGTCCACCACCGTCACCTGAAAGATGAACTGGCGCCTGGGGTCGCCGAACTGCTCGGTGATGCGCCGTTCATCGACGTGCGGGAGGGTGACGTACTCCCAGAGGCTCGCCGGCGCGAACGGGTACACGACCTACTGTTCGACGCGCTGCGCGCGGACGAAGCTAGATCAGCCATGCTCACGACCCCCTACCTGCCAACAATGGTTGACGCCGAGGGTAGAGATGTATCGCCACGCTGCCAACCTTCTCACCGGGGTGCTCTCGTCGTCGTCAGTAGGTGCCGTGACGCCGAATGCGGGCGAAGAACTTCGTCGGTCCGGAACTCGGTAACCAACCTCGAGGTGCATGGATCAACGGGGGCCGCGCCATTGTTCGAGACGCTGGTGGTCTGGGCTGAATCCGTGTTGCACACCCCACAGGACGGCTTGCGTCCGGCTGCTCACCGCGATCTTTCGGTAGACACTGCGGATATAGGACTTGATGGTGTTCGGGCTCAGGTAGGTCAGAGCTGCCACCTCGGCGTTGCTCTTGCCCTGGGTGATCAGCGCCAGGATTTCTGACTCTCGATCGGTGAGACCCTCCTGACGACCTGGCCGGTCCAGTCCGGGTGCGCTGCGCGCCCGGGCTGGCGGCTCGCTGACGACCACCTTGCCGGCGTGCACCGCCTCCAGCTCGACGACGAGGTCCCGCGCGGGCAGGGTCTTGGACAGATAACCGTGCACACCGTGCCGAAGCGCGGACTCGACCAAATCGGGGTGGAAGTTCCACGTGTAGACCACCACCCGCCGGGCATGCTGGTTTCGGACCAACACGGCAATCTCGTCTTGGTCAGACTCGGGCTGGGCGAACGAGTCGTACAGCGCGATGTCAACGGCGTCGCTGACCGGTTCGTTGGCGTCGATCTCGACGACGG
>JBBQFE010000304.1:0-4532 GCA_038321605.1 Mycobacteriales bacterium
CGACCTCGCCAGCGACCACAGCACCCGCGGTGGACGAGCCCAGCGTTGACGGACCCGCAGCGGACGAACCAACCGTGGACGAGCCGAGCACCGAATTGCTGATGGTGCTCGCCGCGAGACCGGCCGCCAGCACCAGCAGCAGTACGCAGATCAGAATGGCCTTTCGGAACCCGTGCAAAAAGATGTCAGCGTGCGTGTAGGACTCACCGGTCAACCCGACCACCGCCGGCAACGCGGCCACCGCGATCAGACCTGCCGCGCGGGCAACCGCATTGTTGACCCCTGACGCCACTCCGGCATGTTCACTGTCGATGGCAGCCAGCACGGTCGCGGTCAGCGGTGCGACCAGCAGCGCGAGGCCGAGACCGAGCACCAGCACCGGCGGCACCACATCGGTGAAATAGCGAGCGTGCCGTCCGATTCGCAGCATCAACAGCAACCCGGCCGCGCAGATCAGCGGACCGAGCGACATCGGCAGTCGTGGCCCGATCCGCTGCGCAAGCTGGCCACCCCGTGCTGAGAGCAACAGCATCACGACGGTGATCGGCAGCAGCGCGGTCCCCGCCGCCAGCGCGGAGAAGCCGGCGACCACCTGCAACTGCACGGCGAGCAGAAAGAACACCCCACCGAACGCGCCGTACACGAGAAATGTCACCGCGTTCGCTGCGCTGAACTGCGCCGACGAAAAGATGGTCAGCGGCATCATCGGGTGCTGCTGCCTGCGCTCGGCGACACCGAAGCCGACCAGGCTCACGACGCCCACCAGACCGGTCAGCCACACCGCAGCAGAGCTGATCGGATGCGAAGGCGCGGCGATGATCGCGTACGTCAGCCCACCGAGGCCGAGGACGCCGAGCCCCGCTCCCAGCACATCGATGCGATGGCTGCCGGCCGGATCACGGGTCTCGGGGACGTGCCGCTGGGCCACCAGCACGACCACCACCGCGAGCGGCGCGTTGATCAGGAATACCCAGCGCCAGGAGGCGAATCCGATCAACCAGCCGCCGAGGAACGGTCCGATCGCGGTGGCGACACCGCCCAGTCCTGACCAGGCTCCGATTGCCCGCGCACGGTCCTCGGGCACGAAGGACGCCTGGATCATGGCCAGGCTGCCGGGGGTCAACAGCGCACCTCCGATCCCCTGCAGTGCCCGGGCGCCGACGAGTGCCCCCGCCGAGGGCGCGAGACCGCAGAGCAGTGACGCGACGGCGAACCAGATCACCCCGAGCACGAAGATTCGGCGTCGTCCGAAACTGTCCCCCAGCGCGCCCCCGAGCAGGATCAGCGACGCCAGCGTGAGGGTGTAGGCGGTGATCGTCCACTGCAGTGAATCGAAGCCGACCCCGAAGTCCCTGCCGATCGACGGGAGCGCCACGTTGACCACGGTCGCGTCGATGCCGGCGAGGCCCGAGCCGAGGATCGAGGCGAGCAGGATCCAGCGTCCTCGGCTCGAACGGAACGTGACCTGAGCACTCACCGCTGGCTCAGTCACCGACCCTCGCCCTCCGCAGACCGGGCCGGAAGCTGGGCCGGATTCGGTGCCATGACCGGTGCCGGAAACTGAAAAGGCGTCGTGGTGGCCAGCTGATGAAAGCCCAGACGCCCAAGGATCGGCGCGCTCTCGGCGGAGGCGTCCACCTGTAGGTAACGATGCCCCGCGGCCGCTGCTATCGCCGCGCGGTAGGAGACCAGCGCCCGAAAGATCCCGCGCCCCCGCCACGAGGGCAACGTGCCGCCGCCCCACAGGCTGGCGAACTCCGTCCCGGCGTGCAGTTGGACGCGACCGGCCGACACGGCTTTTCCGTCCGCGATCGCCAGTACTGCTGTCATGCTCGCCGGCTGCTCGTCGAGCGAGGCCAGCACCGAGGCGCCCACGTCTGCATGATCGCCGCCGAAGACCTCGTCGTGCACCGCCACCAGCTGTTCGACGCCTGCCACATCCGTGACCGCAACCAGCTCGATGCCGTCGGGCGGCGCCACGACCTGGTCCAGTTCGGCGAGCTCAGCGACCAGCAGCGCCTCCACCGGCTCCGGTTCGAAGCCGGCGGCCAGCAGCCGGGCGGGCAGGTCTTCCGGCAGGTCGTAGGAGTAGTACTTCCATTCCCAGCCGCGCCCGATCTGGGCGAACCGAAGGCACTGCTCGGCAATCACGGCATCGGCGTCCATGCCGGCCAGGTCAGTCCAGACCACCGCGTTCCAGCCGTGCAGCTCGGAGACCGCCCGCACCACATGCTCGGTCGTCTCGACCCGCATGCCTGCCGGGTCCGGTTCGAGTCGGCGTCGGAGCTGCGCGTCGAACGCCGCCAGCACCTCTTCAAGATCCACTGCGCCACTGGATCATCCCGACCCATCTGCACGCAACCGGGTTCGCGCCAGCGGTCGGCAACGTACCGAACCGCCGTGACAAGCTGGACGGTGCGGGCCCGAACCGCCCGCCACGAAAGTGTCGGCACAGCTTGCTAGACCTGTGACATGAGCACGAGCGAGAAGGGGTCCCTCATCAGCGTGCATGCCGACGTCGACCGGGTGGCGCTGCGGGCCGAGGCCGAGGTGCGGTTGCAGGCCCTGGCCGGTCCCGACGCCACCCTGCGGCAAGACCAGTGGGTGGCCATTGAGGCGTTGGTCGCGGACCGGCGCCGGGCGCTCGTGGTGCAGCGAACCGGTTGGGGAAAGTCCGCGGTGTACTTCGTCGCCACCGCGCTTGTCCGGAACGGCACGGCCTCGCCGGGGGGCAGTCCGGCCGGCCCGACCGTGATCATCTCGCCGCTGCTGGCCCTCATGCGCAACCAGATCGCCGCCGCAGAGCGGGCCGGCATCCGGGCTGCCACCGTCAACTCCACGAACAACGAGGACTGGGCAGCCACCTACGCTGCGGTGAACCGCGGCGAAATCGACGTCCTGCTGCTCTCCCCCGAACGTCTGAACAACCCGGATTTCCGCGACAACGTCATGCCCCAACTGGCGGCGACCTGCGGCCTGCTGGTCGTAGACGAGGCCCACTGCATCAGTGACTGGGGCCATGATTTCCGACCGGACTTCCGTCGCCTGCGGACGCTGCTGCCCGAGCTCCCCGCCGGCATTCCGGTGCTGGCCACCACCGCTACCGCGAACAGCCGGGTTGTGCAGGACATCACCGAGGTCTTGGGCCTGGGCCACAACAGCACCGCGCACGCTCCGGGCGGGGCGCGCGCCGCAGAAGCAGGGGCAGCGGACGGCCCGACGGACGACGTGCTGGTGCTGCGCGGCAGCCTGGACCGGCAATCGCTGCAACTGGGCGTGCTGCGGCTGCCCGATACGGCGCACCGCCTGGCGTGGCTCGCCGATCACCTCGACGAGCTACCGGGGTCGGGAATCATCTACACGCTGACCGTCGCCGGCTCGCAGGACGTGGCCGAGTACCTGCGCCAGCGTGGTTTCGCTGTGGCTGCGTACTCCGGGCAGACCGAGCAGACCGAGAGGCTCGCTGCCGAGGACGACCTGATCCATAACCGGGTCAAGGCGCTGGTGGCGACGTCGGCCTTGGGCATGGGATTCGACAAACCAGATCTGGGGTTCGTCATCCACTTCGGTGCGCCTTCCTCACCGATCGCGTACTACCAGCAGGTGGGTCGCGCCGGGCGTGGTGTCGACCACGCCCAGGTGATCCTGCTGCCCGGCGACGAGGACCAGGCGATCTGGGACTACTTCGCCTCGGTCGGCTTCCCCCGGGAGCAACTGGTCCGCAACACCCTAGCGGTGCTGGCCGCCAGCCCGACCCCGATGAGCACGGCAGCCCTGGAGCCGCGGGTGGAGCTGTCCCGCTCGCGGCTTGAGATGATGCTCAAGGTCCTCGACGTCGACGGGGCTGCCCACCGGGTTCGCGGGGGCTGGATCGCGACCGGTCAGCCGTGGACCTACGACGAGGACCGGTACGCGCGCGTGAGCGCGGTTCGTGCGGCTGAGCAGGACGCCATGCGCGAGTACGAATCCACCTCGGACTGCCGGATGCGGTTTCTGCGAACCCAACTGGACGACCCCGGGGCCACCGACTGCGGGCGGTGCGACAACTGCGGCGGGCTGCAGCTCACCCGCGAGACCTCGGCCGGGACGGTCACCGCTGCGGCCGAGACCTTGGCCAGACCGGGGGTGGTGCTCGATCCGCGACGGCAATGGCCCACGGCGATGCCGGGGCTGGGTATCGACGTCAAGGGCAAGATCGCCGCCGGTGAGCAGTCCGAACCCGGCCGCGCACTGGCCAGGTTCACCGACCTCGGCTACGGGCAGCGCATCCGAGCCCTGCTGAACGACGATCCGTCCCACGACAATCCGACCCGCGACGATCCGACCCGCAACGATCCGACCCGCGGCGATCCGACTCACGTGCCGGCCGATCTGATGGCAGCGGCCATCAAGGTGCTCGCCGCCTGGGACTGGCAAGAACGACCGGTCGCCGTGGTGCACATCGGCTCCCAACGGCACCCGGCGCTGGTGGCTGACTTCGCCGCGCAACTCAGCTCGATCGGCCGGCTCGCCGACCTCGGCGGCATCGAGCA
>JBBQFE010000305.1:0-4532 GCA_038321605.1 Mycobacteriales bacterium
GTTCGGGTCGGATCGATACCTGCGGGTGCAGGCGCCACGGGGCGTCGAGGTCGAAGCCGGCGTCTACCGCCGTTGTCGCCTCGGGACCGGCCGGTGCTGCGTCGGGGCTAGTAGACACCACACATACCGTCGATCGACACCTCTTCCACCAGGACATCGGAGCTGACGACGTCGGCAGGCGTGCTGTCCGCCAGCGGTGCCGGGGCGTCAAGTTCGATGGTGTCGGTGACCTGGTCGCTCATGGGAACCTCCATTGGTAGCAACGTCCGCGGCATATTTGGCACGGCGTGTCGAATAGGCGATACGTTAACGTCACGCGGTGACCTGACACAAGACCCCAGCAGGAATGAATTTCAGATGGTTGAGCACCAGGTGGTCGGTGGGCGCCGCGGCCGCCCGCCCGGCACCAGCGCGCGCGAGCTCGAACTGGTCGCGCTGCGGCTGTTCGGTGATCGTGGTTTCGAAGAGACCACCGTCGATGACATCGCCGCCGGGGCAGGTGTCAGCCGGCGGACCTTCTTCAGATATTTCGATTCCAAGGCCGAGGTGCTCTGGAGCGCCTTCGACGCAGAGGTCGACACCATCCGGCAGTTGCTGGCCGAGGTCGAGGACGACGTCACCATCATGCAGGCGGTCCGCCGGGTGGTGCTGGCCGTCAATCACTATCACGCCTCGGACGTCGCCGAGCTGCGCAACCGGATGTACCTGATCAGCTCGGTGCCTGCCCTGGCCGCAAGTGCGACCGTCCACTACGACGCCTGGGAACGCGCCATCGCCGGCTTCGTCTCAGGCCGCACCGGGCACCCCGCGGACTCGCTCTATCCGCTTGCTGTCGGCCGCGCGACCCTGGCCACCTGTCGTGCGGCCTATGAGCAATGGGCAATCCGCGCCGACTCCGACCTGGCCCAGTACCTGGCCGCCGGACTGGATGCGCTTGCGGCGGGTTTCGACGACGCGACACTGCACGGCCGATAGCGGGTACGGGCCGCGTCCGGCCTCGCATACGCTAACCCGGTGACCGCGCGGCTGGACGACGCCATCGACCGGCAGATCGCCGGCGCGCTGATGGCTGACGGGCGAAGCACCCTCAAGGGCCTCGCGGAACTCACCGGCCTGTCGGTGTCAGCGGTGCAGGTGCGGGTACGTCGCCTCGAGGCGGACGGCATCATCCGCGGGTACACGGCACTGGTCGACCCGGAGGCCATCGGTCTGCCGCTGGCGGCGCTGGTCGCCATCACCCCGTTGGACCCGGCTCAGCCCGACGACGCCCCCGAGAAGTTGGCCGTGCTGACCGAGATCGAGACCTGCCACTCGGTGGCTGGCGAGGACAGCTACGTGCTGTTCGTCCGGGTGAGCTCGCCGACCGCCCTGGAGCAGTTGATCCGTGAGATCAGGCGGCGCGCGAATGTCTCCACCCGCACCACGGTGGTGCTGCAGACGTTCTTCGAGAACCGCACCCATCCGATGTCCTGAGCCGCGATATCCCGCAGTCCCGGCTCTCCAGTGCTTCGCAGGAAACATTGCGGGCCAAGTGGTACTTATGCAGGAACTTTTCTTGTACCGTAACGCTATGACCACAGTGACGAACCAGCCCTCCTCCTCGGTTTCGGCCGGCGACGTGCACGACACCATTGCGCGCCACATGCTCGCCGACGGTTTCGAGATGGTGCTCGACGTGTCCGCTTCGCGCGGCTCGAACCTCGTCGACGCCCGCGACGGCTCCAGCTACCTCGACATGTTCACCTTCTTCGCCTCGTCAGCGCTGGGCATGAACGCCCCGCAGCTCGCCGACGACCAGGCCTTTCGGGATGAGCTTGCGAGCGCGGCGGTCAACAAGCCGAGCAACTCTGACGTCTACACCGTGCCGATGGCGAGATTCGTCGACACCTTCGCCCGCGTGCTCGGCGATCCCGCGCTGCCGCACCTGTTCTTCATCGACGGGGGAGCGCTTGCTGTCGAGAACGCGCTCAAGGTCGCCTTCGACTGGAAGAGCCGCTGGAACGAGGCGCACGGGCTGGACCCGAAGCTGGGCAAGCAGGTTCTGCACCTGCAGGGTGCCTTCCACGGCCGCAGTGGCTACACCATGTCGTTGACCAACACCGACCCGAACAAGGTTGCCCGCTTTCCGCAGTTCGACTGGCCCCGCATCCCCGCACCGAGCCTGCACGGCAGTGCGGACGTGGCCGCCGACGAGCAGCGGGCGCTGGCCGCTGCCCGGGCGGCATTCGGAGCCGCACCGCACGACATCGCGTGCTTCATCGCCGAGCCGATCCAGGGTGAGGGCGGCGACAACCACTTCTCCGCGGAGTTCCTGCAGGCCATGCAGTCGTTGTGCCGCGAGTTCGACGCGCTCTTCGTGATGGACGAGGTGCAGACGGGCTGTGGCATGACCGGTACCGCGTGGGCCTACCAGCAACTGGGCGTGCAGCCCGACATCGTCGCCTTCGGAAAGAAGACCCAGGTCTGCGGCATCATGGCCGGCGGTCGGGTGGACGAGGTCAGCGACAACGTGTTCGCGGTGTCGTCGCGGATCAACTCCACCTGGGGTGGCAATCTCACCGATATGGTGCGCTCGCGGCGGATCCTCGAGGTGATCGAGGCCGACGGACTGATCGCCCGCGCCGGCCAGCTCGGCTCGTACCTGCTGTCCGGGCTCGAGTCCATCGCTGCGCAGCACCCGTCGGTGTCGGACCCGCGTGGCCGCGGCCTGATGTGCGCGATCACGCTGCCCAGCGCAGCGGTCCGCGATGAGGCGGTGACCCGGCTCCGGGAACGTGAGCACGTGCTGATCCTGCCCAGCGGCACCGCCAGCCTGCGGTTCCGTCCAGCACTCAACTGCTCGGTGGAGGACCTCGACCGCGCCCTCGCCGCACTCGATCGGGTACTCAGCTCCCTCGGCTGAATCGGCAATCGGGGACGGGTCGACCACGGGCCGACGGCGAGCTGACGAAGCGACAGCTCGCCGTGGCCGGCGTGACGGCTACAGCGGCGTCACGTAGGCGCCGCTGATCCCACCGTCGACCAGAAAGCTGGACGACGTGATGAAGGACGAATCGTCGCTGGCCAGGAAGGTCACGGCCGCGGCGATCTCCTCGGGTTCGGCGAAGCGTCCCATCGGAATGTGCACCAGCCGGCGGGCGGCCCGCTCCGGATCCTTGGCGAACAGCTCCTGCAGCAGCGGGGTGTTGACCGGTCCGGGGCAGAGCGCGTTGACCCGGATCTTCTCCCGGGCGAACTGCACTCCGAGCTCCCGGCTCATCGCCAGCACACCGCCCTTGCTCGCCGTGTAGGAGATCTGCGAGGTGGCCGAGCCCATCACGGCCACGAAGGACGCGGTGTTGATGATCGAGCCGCCGCCGCGAGCCTGCATGTGCATGATCGCGTACTTGCAGCACAGATAGACCGAAGTCAGGTTGACCTCCTGCACCCGCTGCCAGGCCGCTAGCCCGGTGGTGAGGATGGAATCGTCGTCGGGCGGTGAGATGCCGGCGTTGTTGAAGCTGATGTCGACGCCGCCGTAGGTGTCACTGGCCGTCTGGTAGAGCGCCTTCACCTCGTCCTCGACGGTGACATCGACCTGCACGAACAGGCCGTCGACCTCCTTCGCCGCAGCTGCTCCGGCCGTGGGATCGATGTCGGCGCAGACGACGGAGGCGCCCTCTGCGGCGAAGCGCCGAGCGGTGGCCAGTCCGATGCCGCTACCGGCGCCGGTGATCACGGCGACCTTGTCGGCAAGGCGTTCGGTCATGATGGTGGTTCCCTTCACATTGGTCAGGTGGTCGACAGGAAGACGTTCTTGGTTTCGGTAAAGGCCAACGGGGCATCCGGTCCCAGCTCGCGGCCCAGGCCGGAGGACTTGAAGCCGCCGAACGGGGTCGAGTACCGCACCGACGAGTGCGAGTTCACCGACAGGTTGCCTGCCTGGACACCGCGACTCACCCGCAGCGCACGCCCGACATCACGGGTCCAGATGGAGCCCGAGAGTCCGAATGCGCTGTCGTTGGCGAGCCGGACCGCATCGGCCTCGTCCTCGAACGGGACGACCGCGACCACCGGCCCGAAGATCTCCTCGTGCAGGACCGGGTCGGCCGGATCGGTGGGAGTGAGCACGGTGGGTGCGAACCAGAATCCGTCCCCGTCGGGAACCTGGCCACGGAACGCGACCAGCGACTCGTCGGTGATGAAGCCGGATACCCGCTCCCGGTGGGCCGCGCTGATCAGCGGACCCATCTCCGAGGCCTCATCGGCTGGATCGAGCACCTGGACGCCGCGTACCGCGGTCTCGAACAGTTGCATGAATCGGTCGTAGGCACTGCGTTGAATGAGGATCCGTGACCGGGCGCAGCAGTCCTGGCCGGCGTTGTCGAACACCGAGTACGGCGCGGTGGCGGCTGCCCGTTCGAGATCGGCGTCGGCGAAGATGACGTTGGCGCTCTTGCCGCCCAGCTCGAGTGTCACCGGTTTCACCTGCGCCGCACAGCCCGCCATAATCTGCTTGCCGACGGAGGTCGAACCGGTGAAGACCAGCTTGG
>JBBQFE010000306.1:0-4519 GCA_038321605.1 Mycobacteriales bacterium
AGCAGCATCTGAATCAACCCGCGCCACCGGAGAGCCGGCACACCGGCAGCTCAGCTACGCCCCTCAACAGGACCTACAAAACCAAGATCAACTCGCTCCGCCCGGACCATCGTCGGACCTGGGTCGGTGGATCTAGGTTTAAGGAGCCTGCGCATGGACTTTCGTGCCACCGGCTCGGTGTGACGTGTGCCGAAGGCACTGCCTGCCTGAGCGTAGGATTTCGGTGCGAAAGCTGGTTGATCGCATGCGCGGAGCCGGGAATTCCCTGGCCTTGCCCGGCGCACTTCGCTAATCTGGAAGCCAATCGTGCAGTGAAGATGCAGGCCGTGAGAGGCAGCGCATGAACCGGAAATGGACCTTCACGATGTCATTGATTGCCAGTGCGATGTTCGCGGTGGCATGCAGTTCGTCGGGCAGCAATTCGGCCAGCCAAGCCGCGCCCAAGCCGTCGATCACACCGGCATCGGCATCGGCGTCACAGCCGACCACACCGGCATCGGCAACAGCGTCACAGCCGACCACACCGGCATCGGCAAAAGCATCGGTGGCCACGTCGGCGCCGGCATTGAAGGAGTTCGTTTCCAAACGGTACGGCTTCCGCGTGACCCTGACCGACGAGTGGTTAGAGCAGGACGCGAGCGTCGACTGGGATGGCGCGTTCCTCCAGGGCACGGAGTCGTCCGCCTTCGCGAATTTTCCGAACCAGGCGATCAACCGCACGCTGGTGGTCGGTGCAGCACCGGCACCGAAGGGAACGAAACTTGCGCAGTGGCGAGCGGCCATGGTCGCCGCCGCGCCGTCTGGCTGCTCGGAATCGCCGTCGGTGGAGAAGACGACTCTGGGCGGCGAGCCGGCCCTCGCCTGGGCAACGGTGTGTGAGGGCGACGCGAACGTGTACAAGGTCGCCGCCCTGCACGGCAATCGCGGCTACATATTCTTCCTCGCCTCCGATATCGCCATCGACAAGACGGCGGATCGTCGCACGTTCGATTCGATACGGCGGTCCTTCCGCTTCAACAGCTAGCTGTCCTGCTATCTGATCGCCATCCAGGTCACACGTTTTCCTAGACCAAGGAGAAACGACCCCATGCGTCCGCTGCTGTTCCGACGGAGCCACCCGACGACGACCTAAACCACGAACGTATGCCGGCGACCGCCGCGACCCTGACATTGCCCGCCGACGTCGCTCGAAAAGAGCTCCAAAATCGGTGAGCGGCGTCAATCGTGGCTGCCGCCAGTGAGTCCCGGTCAGGGGTCGGTGACCGGACGGTCGGCGTCTCACCGTTCCGTAGACGACACCCCCGCGGGACGAAGTTCCCAAGCGCCGGATTTTCCCGCGATCTTCACCGGTCACCCTTCGGCTATCGGGCCTGGCGACTGCCGTCTCACCCGAGCCCGATAGCCAAAGCAACCAGATGATCATCAACTCAGTGTTAGACGCCTCAGACCAACCTGGAGAATCCTTCAATGCCGGCGTCCGGAGCGAACCTCAGGCGAGAACTTCTGGCATCCTCAGTCGCGTGCGAAAGCCCTGGGCATGGCGATGGCGAAGCAGCTAACGCACGGTGTTTGTCGCTGTGAGCTGGACTCGCCACCGACCTGTTGACAGCTGAGGACGGAGGGAACGTCACCGCCGCCGGACACTGCTGGAAGCGCTCGTGCCCGGGCCGGACGCAGATCCCCCCAGACGGAGGTGTCATGGGTATTCGCACTCACCGGATGACCGGTGCAGGGCAGGGCGTGGGCTACTAAAGGGACGACCTAATTTCGGCCGCCACGAACACGATGATGTCGCGGGCCAAGGAACCCGCGCCTCCGGGTAACGGTCGTCGGCACGGCGAGAGCGAAGGTCAGCCGGACCGCCCCCGGGAGGCGGCGGTGGTGCTCACCGCCCCCCGCCGCCGGGCCGCGGTGGACAGCAGCCGCTTGCGCCCGGCGCTCTCGGTCGGAATGGCTGGGCGAGTGGGGGAGTTCCGCGCCTCGCGGGAATCGTCTTGGTCGTGGCATCAATGTCTGGACGGTTCGGCTGCGCCGGCTTGCTCACGGTGGCTTGAGTTTGCTGCTGGAGGCTGTTTCTTTACTGGCCATGGTCGGGCCGGGGCCCGGCAGAGTTGGTTGGGCGGTTGCGCGCCTGTCGATTCTGGCTTTCTGCGCATACATGGCCATGTCTGCGCGATGCATCAAATCTTCCAGAGCGTCCTTCGACTTGCCCTGGGCGGTGCCGATGCTGGCAGAGACCGTGAGGTCAAGTCCTTGCAGTGGTACGGGCCGCTCGATGATCGCCGTCAGTAGGGCCTGCACCGAGTCGAGCGTTCGGTCGGCGGGTTCGTCGCCGAGCAGAACCGCAAATTCGTCGCCACCGAGCCTCGCGATGGTGTCACCAGGGAGCAGCGCCGCGGACAGCCGCTGGGCAACGACGATGAGAAGTTGGTCGCCTGCCCCGTGGCCGAGACTGTCGTTGATGGCCTTGAAACGGTCCAGGTCGATGAACAGCATCTGAACGCCGCCATCGGGTCGCTGTTGGAGTGCCTTTCCGACGCGCTCAGCGAACATCCGCCGATTGGCCAGCCCTGTGAGATCGTCGTGCTGGGCTCGATGGTTCAGTTCTGACTCCAATTGACGCCGTTGTGACAGGACCTGCTCCAGCGCGCGCACAAGCCCGGCCATCCGCGCAACCACCAGCAGGAACAACAGACCCGATGCGCTGGCCGTCACCACCAGGTCCCGAAGGTGGCCGGTCAAGACCTGGATGATCAATACCGACGGTGGAATGAGCGAGGCAGCGGCCAGAGCGGAAAGCCGCCACCAACTCGGCCGGGTTTCCACGACCCGCGACGGCAGGGTCAGGTCGTCTGCGTTGCGGTGCAGCGCCACTGCCCCCCAGCCAAGGTTGTAGGCCAGGATGAGCGCGTCGATCGGGTTGCCGGTGTTGTAGCTGCCCAGGAGGTTCAATACCGCGAAGACTGTGTCGGCGACCAGCATCACCACGACCGTGCCCGCCAGCCAGCCGAACACCGGGGTCCTGCGTCGTGACGCGAGGAAGAACCTGGCGGCGACAGCCACGATGAGGATGTCCGCCACCGGGTAGCCGACGGCCGTCAGTCTCCCCAGCAGCGAGGTTGTCGGATCGTGCAACAACCTGGCCATGAAGAACACCCAGGATGCCGCCGCGAAGCCGACAGTGATGATCGCGGCGTCGAGTACCGCGGACAGATCTCTTCTGGCGGCGCGCGCTTGCTGCAACCGAAGTAGTCCGGCGGCGAGCAACACGTAGCCGCCCAGGAAAGCGGCATCCCCGATCGACGGAAAAGGCGAGATGTGGCGCAGGGTGGCGTTGATGAAGTAGACGACGTTCCCAACACCGGTCGCGGCCGGGAACGCGGCCAGCAGGAGCCAGCCAGTCCTGGGGGTGAGCCGACGTCGCACAAGCACCACCACGATGGTCGTGAGCGCGATAGCGTTGGAGGCGATAAAGGCAAGATTCTGCGCCGCCTGCGGTAGTAGAAAGTACCCGGCGATGCCGGCAGCGGACGCCGTGACATACGCCCGGAATGCTCTGCCCTTCGGCGCTTCTGCAGATGGGGCAGCCGATGACAGAGAGCCGGTCAATGCCGTCACCTGGCCCAGATGCCAGGTGGTCCGTTTGGGCGGACCGAGACCCCCGGACCATCGTCAGTGACTGATAGTAGTCTATCCATAACTTATAGTAGCAGCCGAGCCTGGTCCCTCGTTGCGCAGCTGCCGACTTCCTCCTGGCCTCCCCTCCCGGCCGGTCCGACCGGTCCCTGAGTCGGCTTCGGTGCAACACCGCCGACGGGGTGCACTGCTGTCCGGCATGGTTCCGCCAAGTTTCCAGCCGGTGTCTCAGAGACCAAATGCGCAGAAGATCACCGACAGATCGTCGATGGCTTGGACTGCGGTGTACGGGTCGTTCACCGCCGGGGACAACGCTTGCAGGCGACGTCAACGGACTGCCGGGTCGCGAATGCGGCGTCCTGTTCCAGGGTGCATTCGAGGCCGATCTGTCTGGTCCGGTCCACGACGCGCCCGAACAACGAGCAGCAGGGCGGATCAGTACCGGCAGGAATTCACGGATCGGTGAATCGTGGTAGGTCTCCTGTAGACCACTGCGCAGCAGATCAACCGGCACCGAGGTGGCGGTCGGGAACAAGGGGCTCAACTCTGGCGCCAATCGCCGCATGGCAAGGTCCTTGTGCAGGCTGATCGGCCCGCTCTCCTGATTTGGGCACGGTAAACAGTTGGCGGTCCCTGGGTGCCCCTGTCGGCGCGGTGAGGGCTACAGATTCACGGCAACTGGAGAGTCGACGACCCTCGCCGGATCGGTCGGTTCCCACAGGCGATCGGGGAGGCCTCCGGTGCGAAACCCTGTCGCAGCAGGGCGGCGAGGTCGGCGGCCGGCATGGGGCGAGCGAAATGGAACCCCTGGACGGATTGGCAGCCGATCTTGATGAGCTCGGGCAGGATTGCCTTGTCTTCCACTCCTTCGGCGATGGTGGTG
>JBBQFE010000307.1:0-4515 GCA_038321605.1 Mycobacteriales bacterium
TCTGCAACAGATCGGCGGTGGCCTGCATCAGGGTGCGGCAGTTGGTGAGGCCACCGTCCACCCGCAGCCGCCTCAGCGGCGCGCCGAGCTCCGTGCCGACCAGGCCGGCCAGTTCGGCGACCTGTGCCGCGATGCCCTGCAGCACAGCCAGGATGATCTGCCCCCGGCCGGGTGCCAGCGTCATGCCGGTCAGCACCGCGGTGGCATCCGATCGCCACCAGGGCGCGGCAAGACCGGCCAGCGCCGGCACACACAGCAAGCCGCCCGCGTCGTCGGCTGCGAGCCGGTCCAGGTCCGCCGGAGCACCGATGAGTCCGAGATCGGTGAGCCACCGCACCGCCGACGCCGCGGTGTAGACCTGACCGTCGAGGCAGTAGCTGAGCGCTCCGCGGACCCGCCAGGCGATCGAGCTGGTCAGCCCGGAGCTCGAGCGGACGGCGTCGGAACCGGTGTTCGCCAGCAGGAATGCTCCAGTGCCGAAGGTGCATTTCGCAGTGCCGGGTTCGAGACATCCCTCGGCCAACAGGGCGGCCTGCTGGTCGACGACGAGCCCCCCGACCGCCAGCTCGGCGCCGAAGGCCGTCGTGGTGCCCACCACCTCGTCGCAGTCCACGATCCGGGGCAACGTCTCGTCCTGCCACCCGAACAGGGCCAGCAGCTCAGGATCCCAACAGCCATCGTCCAAGCCGGTCAGCAGTGACCTGCTCGCGGTGGTGACATCGGTGACGAGCTCGCCGCACAGCTGATGGATCAGCCAGCTGTCGGTGGTGGTGACCACACCCTGCGTGGTCATGTTGCGCCGTATCCAGGCCATCTTGGGGGCTGAGAAGTAGGGATCGAGCACCAGACCGGTCCGGGCGGCCACCCAGTCCGTGGCGTCCGCCAGTTCGGTCACCAGTCCCTCGGCCCGGCGGTCCTGCCAGACGATCGCCGGCGACAGCGGACGACCGGAGGCCGGGTCCCAGGCCAGCACCGTTTCGCCCTGGTTCGCCAGCGATACCGCGGCTATGGGCCTGCCTGCCTCGGCAACGGCTCGACGTCCGGCGCTGAGCACGGACGCCAGCAACTCCCCCGGGTCCTGCTCCACGCCACCCCCCGGCAGGTAGGTCGGATGCACCGGCACCTCGGCGACGGACAGCACCCCATCCACCGGGTCGACGACGATCGCCTTGGTGCCCGAGGTGCCCTGATCGATCGCCAGGATCACCTGGCCGGTCATCGAGTCCATGCGCGTTGCCCTACTTCGGTGTCGACGGGGAGACAGGCCAAGTAGATCAGGGAGTGCGGCGACTACCCTCGACGACATGAACGCGCCAACGCCCCTGGACACATCGGTGTTGCGGCGGATCCGGGAATCGGTCATCGGCGACGACCTGGTGATGCCCGGTCCGTACGGACCCCGCCGGGTCACCTATGCCGACTACACCGCGTCCGGCCGCGCGTTGAGCTTCATCGAGGACTTCATCCGCGACGAGGTACTGCCCAGTTACGCCAACACGCACACCGAATCCAGCGGCACCGGCCTGCAGACCACCCGCCTGCGGGAGGACGCCCGCGCCATCATCGCCGACGCGGTCGGTGGCGATGAGAAGACCGCCGTGATCTTCGCCGGATCGGGCTGTACCGGCGCGATCGACAAGCTGATCGGAGTCCTCGGCCTGCGCATCCCGTCGTCGCTGGAGGATCGCTACCAGCTGCGCGACGTCATCCCCGCCCAGGAACGGCCGGTGGTGTTCATCGGCCCGTTCGAACATCATTCGAACGAGCTGCCCTGGCGGGAATCCATCGCCGACGTCGTGGAGATCCCCGAGGACACCGACGGCCACATCGACATCGCCGCGCTCGAGCGGGAACTGCTCCGGTACGCGGAGCGGTCACTGAAGATCGGGTCGTTCTCCGCGGCCAGCAACGTCACCGGAATCGTCAGCGACACCGCCGGGATCTCTGCCCTGCTGCACACCCACGGCGCGCTCGCGTTCTGGGATTTCGCCGCGGCGGCACCGTATGTGCAGATCGACATGTACGGCGGGGCCGATCTCGACCCGCTGGCGTACAAGGACGCGGTCTTCCTCAGCCCGCACAAGTTCGTCGGCGGCCCCAGCACCCCCGGCGTGCTGGTGGTACGTCGGGAACTGCTGCGCAACCGGGTCCCCGACGTACCGGGCGGCGGCACCGTGGCGTACGTCAACCCGGCTGACCATCGCTACCTCGAGGACCCGGTGCAGCGCGAGGAGGGCGGCACCCCCGCCATCGTCGAATCCATCCGCGCCGGACTGGTGTTCCAGCTCAAGCAGGCGGTCGGCGTCGAGGTGATCCGCGCCCGCGAGGAACACTTCCTGCGGCGCGCCATCGCCGCGTGGCAGCAGGAGCCGGCCATCGAGATCCTCGGCAACCTCGATGCCGAGCGGCTGTCCATCGTGTCGTTCGTGATCCGGGCGCCCAGCGGTAGATACCTGCATCACAACTTCGTGGTGAGTCTGCTCAACGATCTCTTCGGTATCCAGTCGCGCGGTGGATGTTCCTGCGCCGGCCCGTACGGCCATCGGTTGCTCGGTATCGACCTGGAGCGCTCGCACGAGTTCGAGCGCGAGATCACCGGTGGTTGCGAAGGAATCAAGCCCGGTTGGGTCCGCATCAACTTCAACTATTTCATCGGCGAGCCGGTCTTCGACTACCTGGTGCAAGCGGTGCTGTTCATCGCGCGGCACGGTGCGGAGTTCCTGTCCGACTACCACTTCGATCCGGCCACCGGGCTGTGGCGACACCGGAACGGGCCGGTCGAACCGCCGCTGCGACTGCGGCAGGTCAGCTACGACGGCGACGGCGTCATGCAGTATCCCCATCATGACGACCGGGCCCCGGAATCGGAGCTGGCAAGCTACCTCGCTCAGGCCGAGGCACTCTTAGGCGTCGACCGGGCACCGGCAGACCCGGCGGCCTCGGATCCGTCGGCATCGAACCCGGCGGTATCGAACGCGCCGACTGAGCCAGTTCCTTCGATGTCCGCCGGGTTCGAGCACCTACGGTGGTTCGACCTACCGTCGTCCGCCCTCGCACCACGTTGACCGCCAGCCGCGCGGTGTAAGCGGTGACAGGCGGCGTCAGTGGTGATGTTCTGACGGCTGTACCTCTACAGCCTGCGCCGGTGGCGGTTCGGTAGCGAGGTCGATCGGCGGCCCGGCAGTGGATGCCGGTGCGACGCCGACCAGAGCGGACGACGCCTGGTCCGGGCGTGCGATCGCTGCCCGCACCTCGTCGATCTCCCGGTCCGACAGCAGCGGTCCGGTATAGCTCACCATCAGCCGCCCCGACGGATTCGCTACCCGCAGGCCATAGGTTCCGAGGGTGTCGGTGAGGATGCCGTCGCGGTCGATGGCGGCTGCCAGCCGCTGCGGAGTGAGGTGGGCCGGCCGCAGGCTGAACGTCAGGGAGTGCACGAGCACCGACTCGGTGCCGCGTAGCCGCACACCCGGTAGCCGGGCGGCCAACAACCGGCGGGCCGCCGGGGCGCCGTCAGCCGACTGCAGGCACGCGACCACCTCCGGGGCCGGGCGCTCGAGGGTGGCCGGACTCAGCACGTCGGCAGGCAGGTCCGTCAGACTAAACCCGTTCAGCTTCGCTGCGGCGTGAAGCTCCCGCCGCAGCGTCTCGGCGCTGCCCACCACCTGCTCGTAGAGCAGTACGGCCTGACAGCGGCGAATCATCAGTCCGCCATAGGTGATCACCGTGGGCCGGCCGTTGCCGGCGACGCTGTCGCCGACCTCCTGCGAGATGGGCACGGCACCGTTCGGTCGGTCGGGGGAACCGAGCAGGGCCCGCGCACCCGCCAGATGCGCCACGAGCGCACCCAGGATGAGTCCGCCGACGGCGATGCGTGCCGGGCGGTGCCAGCGCGCCGGTGATCGTTCAGCTGCCCGGGGCATAACCGGCCTCATAGGCCGCCGGGTAGTAGTCCGGCGCGAGCGAGTCGTACGCCGCGGGGTCGGAGGTGACCGGGTCATTGGCGTACAGGTCACCGACGGCGAACTGAACCATCATGTCGTTGTCCTCATGCACCAGGTTGTGGCAGTGCACCATGTAGCGGCCACCGTCGTGGGCGCCGGTGCTGAACTGCAGCAACATCGTGACGGACTCCCCCTCGCCGATGTAGAAGACGTCCTTCGGGCCGCCCTCCCACGCGAAGGGCTTGCCGCCGTTGACATTGCGCGAGATGACCTTGGCGTCGATGAGATGGATGTGCACCGGATGGAACCATCCCCCACCGGCATTGGTGATGGTCCACTTCTCGATCGCGTACGGCTGGGTCTGGCGGTCGTCCACCCGGATCAGTCCGGTCGCCGCGACGTCGGCCCAGGTCTCGTGATTGATCTTCCACAGGCCGCGTTCTCGCATCACCGTCAGCTGGCGTGACGCGGTCGCCATGGCCGGGGTGAGGCTCATGGTGTCGACGGCACCACGCTCGGTGAAGGCCTGCGGTCCCCGGTCGAGGGTCGCCGGTATCGCGTAGGACTGATC
>JBBQFE010000308.1:0-4508 GCA_038321605.1 Mycobacteriales bacterium
GCACTATGCGGCAGGGGGCGTGGGCCACAGCGCACGATTGCAGAGCCGTGATGCTGGACATCGTGGGGGTAACGGCGGATCGTGGGACCTGTGCTCCGGGAACCCCGAAGCGGGACTGGCCCAACCCGCGTGTCCCACCACGGCTTGCGCCGCGGATCGAGCTACGACCTTGATCGATACCTGCGGCTCGCTGCCCATGCCGCAAACCTGACCCGGCTGACCGGCCGGATCGCCGAGGTCAGCCACCACAGCCGCACCCACCGCGGTCTGCAGCTGCGCGCTGCCTGCACCGCCTACGACCAGACCCTGTTGCTCGCAGCCACCGAGCTGGGAATCGAGACCGGACTGCGGACTCCGCTGTCGGCGGTCGACCGACTGATGCTGGAGGCCGAGCTGGTCGCCGCCGGTCTGCGCTGGTAACTGCTCACGCCGTCGGCACTGGTAATCGTCCGCGCCAGCGGTGATTACAGTGAGCCGCGAGAACAGGGAGGCCCTCATGGCGCGGGTAGCAGTGACCGGTAGCAGCGGCAAGCTTGGCCGCTGGGTCGTGAAGGATCTGATCGAGAACGGCTGGGACGTCGTCGCCCTGGATTCCGCGCCCGCTCCGGAGGGGGTGGCAACCTCGACCCGGGTGGACCTCACCGACTTCGGTCAGACCCTGGAGGCGCTCACCGGCGTGGACGATCGGTACGACAAGATCGACGCACTGGTGCATCTGGCCGCGATTCCGGCCCCGGGGCTGCGGACCAATTCGGCCACCTTCCACAACAACATGGCCTGCACGTACAACGTCTTCGCCGCCGCCCAGCGCGCCGGCATCCGCAATGTGGTCTGGGCCTCCAGCGAAACGGTGCTGGGCCTGCCGTTCGACGAGCCGCCGCCGTACGTTCCGGTCGACGAGGACTACCCGCCGCGACCCAACAGCACGTACTCGCTGTGCAAGACGCTGGAGGAGGAACTTGCCCGCCAGTTCTGCCGCTGGGACCCGCAGTTGAAACTGCTGGGCCTGCGCTTCTCCAACGTCATGGACCCCGAGGACTACGCGCAGTTCCCGTCCTTCGACGCCGATGCCCAGCTGCGCAAGTGGAACCTGTGGGCCTACATCGACGGCCGGGACGGCGCCCAGGCGGTCCGCAAGGCTTTGCTGCACCAGGCCACCGGCACGGACGTGTTCATCATCGCCAACGCCGACTCGGTGATGAGCCGGCCGAACGCCGAGCTGCTCGACGAGGTCTTTCCCGGCATCGCAGTCAAGCGCGAGTTCGGTCCGAACGAGACCCTGCTGTCGATCGACAAGGCCCGACGGGTACTCGGTTACGAGCCCGAGCACAGCTGGCGCACCGAGATCGGTGCCTGAGCCGACCGGTCACCTGGCCGCTCATCACTGAGCCGAGTGCGTCACCTGGTCGCTCATCACTGAGCCGACTCGATGCCCTGGTTGCTGATCACTGAGCTGACCACGAACGTCCGTCCGCAGGGATTGATCAGGTCCGGCCTGGCTTGGCCGGTGACCTGCACCCGATCACCGACGCCCATGGCCACGGTCGGCGACCCCGTGAGCGCGTAGCGCCCGAGGCCGATCTGCAATACCCGGCACTGCGGTCGCAGCCCCTCGATGATCACACCGCTGACGGTCTGCTCGGCCGGCTGCGCGCTCGAAGGGTCGGCAGACTGCGCCGTCGAAGGGTCGGCAGACTGCGCCGTCGAGGAGGGCTCCCGGGCGACGGGGCGACTCGAAGCCGATCCGGCCGATGGGCCGCCTGCACTGCCGCATCCGGTCATGGCGATCAGCATGCCCCCGATGATCACCGAGCGTGCCCAGCCAGGGCTCCGAAGCCGAACGGAACTACTCATGTAGGACCGATGACTTCACGCCGCGTAATCGTTGCAGATCGCCCCGTGACGACTCCAAAACTTAACAAAACAAATCGGGGCAAAACCCTTGCGAACTTCGTATCCGACGCACAGACTCCCGAAGGGGCGCTCGATGACGTGTGCTCCGTTGTGACAACGGAAGGATCTGTATATGAAGTCAACAGTCCGTACTGGTGCCATCATCGGCACCTGCACGGCGGTGGCGCTGGCATTGGCCGTGCCCACAACCGCTTTTGCCGCGACGACGTCGCCGCGAACCGCGCTGGACGCCGCTCCGGCGTGGACCGCACACGCCGCCCGGGTCGGCCAGACGCCGGCCGCGCAGGCGCAGCAGATGACCGCCGTACTCGGAATGCGGGACTCCGCGGGCGCCGAGGCACTTGCCCTGGCAGTCTCTGACCCGGCCAGCGCCCAATACGGAAAGTACGTCTCGGCCTCGACCTGGCGGGCCAGGTTCGCCCCCACCGACGCCACCGTTTCAAAGGTGTCGAGCTGGTTGAAGTCGCAGGGCTTCACCATCGGTTCGATCCCGGCCAACCACCGTTACATCTCCTTCAGCGGAACCAGCGCGCAGGCCGAGAAGGCGTTCGCCACCGACCTGCAGACCTTCAAGAAGAACGGTAAGACGTTCTCCGCCCCGGCCACGTCGGTCTCCATTCCGACCAGCCTGGCCAGCTCCGTCGTCGCGATCGGCGGCTTGGACAAGTCAGCCCTGAAGACGCCGTCCAGCGTCGGCAAGAGCGACTCCACCGCTGCCACCAGCACGCCGGCCGCGAAGTCCAACACGGTGCTGCCGCCGCCGGACGCGGTCTTCAAGAACGGCAAGCCCTGCTCGTCCTACTACGGCCAGAAGCCCGCGACCACCGTGCCGCAGGTTCTCAAGGACCCGCTGACCTACGCGCCTTGCGGTTACAAGCCGGCCCAGCTGCGGGGTGCCTACGGCACCGACGCCGCCCAGGCGGCAGGCTATGACGGCCGCGGCACCACCGTTGCGGTGGTCGACGCGTACGCCTCGCCGTACATCCTGTCCGACGCGCAGACCTACGCGGCCAAGAACGACCCGGCCCACCCGCTTCGCAACTACCAGTTCAGCCAGCTGCTGCCGGCCAGCTACTCGTTCATCAACGAGTGTGGCGCCAGCGGTTGGTACGGCGAAGAGACCCTGGACGTCGAGGCCGTGCACGCCATGGCTCCGGCCGCCAACATCCTCTACGTCGGTGGTAGCAGCTGCCAGGACAGCGACCTCACTGCCGCGGTGAACTCGATCGTGGACAACCAGCTCGCCGACATCGTCACCAACTCCTACGGTGACACCGGCGAACCGGCCTCGGTCGCGGACGTCGCCGAGACCCACCAGAGCTTCGTGCAGGCAGCAGCCCAGGGCATCAGCATGCTGTTCTCCTCAGGTGACAGCGGCGACGAGATCGCCAACACCGGCAGCCGCCAGGTCGACTACTCGGCCTCGGACCCGTTCGTCACCGCGGTCGGTGGCACCTCGCTCGCCGTGGGCAAGACCAACAACTACCTGTTCGAGCAGGGCTGGGGCACCGGCAAGTCGTCGCTGGTCAACGGAGCCTGGACCCCGCTGCCGTCGGCCTACCTCTACGGTGGTGGCGGTGGAACCAGCCAGCTGTTCGCTCAGCCTGGTTACCAGAAGAAGGTAGTTCCGGGCTCCATCTCCAACTACTTCGGGCAGGGCGCGCACCGCTCAGTGCCGGATGTGGGCATGCTGGGTGACCCCAACACCGGGTTCCTGGTCGGGCAGAGCCAGACCTTCCCGAACGGCTCGATCAAGTACAGCGAATACCGGATCGGTGGCACCAGCCTCTCGAGCCCGTTGTTCGCAGGCGTGGTAGCAGTTGCCGATCAGGTCGCCGGTGGATCGCTCGGGTTCCTCAACCCGAAGATCTACAAGCTCGCCGGTTCAGCAGCGTTCCGTGATGTCAACGCCGGTCGCGCAGTCACCGACGGTGTTGTCCGGGTGGACTACGCCAACGGCTTCGACGCCAGCGGTGGCCTGCTCACCTCGCTGCGCACCCTCAACCAGACCGGCACGATCTACACCCGGCCGGGCTATGACGACGTCACCGGCGTCGGTAGCCCGAACGGCGTGTCGTTCCTGATCGCGATGGCGGGCGGCGGCGCAAAGGCCGGCCTCAAGGGCGGCAGCACCAAGTAGTCCGCGTGCGGTGGGAGCCGGCGACGATCGAGGCTCCCACCGCCGGCGGAAACCCGAACTGCAGTAACTGATGAGGGGCCGGTTCCCCGGAACCGGCCCCTCCCCCATGCTCGATGCCTAGCGGGGCGAGACCTCGCCCATCCGCGACCAGTCCTGGCCGGGCACCTCGACGTTGATGATCTTCGGGGTGTCGGTGACCAGGTCGGGCATCCAGGCGATCGCGGTCTTGAAGTGCTCAGAACCGACGTGGGCGCTACCGGCCGCGGCATCGGCGAACGCCTCGACCAGCGCGAACTCGTTCTCGTTGTCCACGCTCACCGACCATTCGAACATGATGTTGCCCGGTTCGGCCCGGGTCGCGGCGGTGAAGTCGGCAACGAGGTCGAGCCACTCGGCGGCCCGCTCGGGCAACACCGGGAACTTGACGACGATGAAGATCATGCGGGGGCGTCCT
>JBBQFE010000309.1:0-4496 GCA_038321605.1 Mycobacteriales bacterium
GGCCTGGTGCGTTCGTCGGTACGGGCCGGCGCCCAGTTGCTGGTCATCCAGACCAACAACGCCACTTTCGGACACAGCAGCGAGACGTATCAGCAGCTGGCGATGAGCCAACTGCGGGCCGTGGAGCATGGGCGCACCGTGGTGCAGGTCGCAACCAGCGGCAAGTCGGCGATCATCGACGCCGACGGCAGGATCCTCGCGGAGTCCGGCGCCTTGTTCACCGCCGATGTGCTGGTGCGCTCCGTCGGGCTGCGGACCGGCACTACGCTTGCCACGCGGCTCGGCGCCATTCCGGAATGGCTACTCACCGCCCTGGCGTTGGCGGGCCTGCTCGGTGGCCTCCTCCGGTGGGCGCGGCGTCGCCGAGTCATCAGAGGAGTGCGGGTCACCCGCGTCGGAGCTGCGGCTACCCACCCCGTGCAGTAGGTCGAGGAGAGAGTGGACATGGTGAACCAGCCAGCCGACGAGGCTCCCGCGTCATCGGGCATTGCCGATGATCGCCGGGTTGTGGTCATCATCCCGACGTTCAACGAGTTCGAGAGCCTTCCGATCATCGTCCGACGCCTGCACTCCGCCGTGCCCACAGCGCACTGTCTGGTAGTGGATGACGCAAGTCCGGACGGCACCGGCGGGCTCGTCGACGAGCTGGCGGCTGCCGATGAGCGGGTTCACGTGCTGCACCGGACTGACAGAACGGGCCTCGGCGCTGCCTATATTGCCGGCTTCCGGTGGGCGCTGGATGCCGGCTACGACGTCCTTGTGGAGATGGACGCTGACGGCTCGCACGCTCCCGAGCAGCTACCTCGGCTGCTGGCCGCGCTCGGCCATGCCGATCTCGTGCTCGGTTCGCGATGGGTGCCCGGGGGCGAGGTGAAGAACTGGCCCAAATCGCGAGAGGTGCTCTCGCGGGGCGGCAATCTCTACACCCGGTTGGCGCTGGGAATCGAGCTCCACGACGCGACCGGAGGCTATCGCGCCTACCGCCGGAAGGTCCTGCAGACGATAGAACTGTCCGGAATCGCCTCGCAGGGATACTGCTTCCAGGTCGATCTGGCCTGGCGCGCTGTACAGGCGGGTTTCCGGGTTGTCGAGGTCCCCATCACGTTTGCCGAGCGCGAGTACGGCGAGTCCAAGATGAGCGGCCACATCGTGAGGGAGGCTCTGCTCCGGGTCACCGAATGGGGTGCGAACCACCGGACGGCACAACTCAGGGCCTTACTTCGCCGGGGCTGACGGGACGCAGAAATCCCGTACCTCCCTGATTGCTCTGGGAGGTACGGGATCACAGTCCTGCGATGTCTGGGGCTCAGGCGGTCTTGGTGGACTTTCCACCGCGGCGCGCCCGCAGCACATCAAGACGCTCTGCGAGAACCTCTTCGAGATCGGCGATGCTGCGACGCTCGATCAGCATGTCCCAGTGGGTGCGCGGCGGCTTGACCTTCTTCGCCTCCGGCTCAGGACCGTCGACGGACTTTCCGGTGGTGCCGTCCAGTCGACATTCCCACGTCGAGGGGAGATCCGCCTCGTCGGAGAAGGGGACGGTGAACTCATGGTTTCGCTCACAACGGAACTTCACCAGGCGGCGTGGTGCCGGTTCCGCCGCGTACTCGGTCTCGTAACTGATGGCGCCGAGGCGGCTGCCCCGGAGAACACGATCGGCCATTTTCAGATCACTCCTCACCCGTATATGGGTACTGGTCAACCAACGAGCGAACCCAACAGATGATTCCTGGACTGGGCGTCGATGCGCGCGCGGTCACTCAAGCGGCAAAAACACTGCCATTATCATATCGTAGTTGCGAATAGAAGAGCGAATCTGGAAGCTATGCAAAGCGTCTGTATCTGATGCAGCCATCCCGGGGGAGCGCAGCAGCCCACCTCAGTCGAAACTCAGCTGTTCGAAGCTGACCCGTACTCCCAGATCTCCGCTTCGGTAATGCGCTCTGCACAGGACCTGGTACCGAATCTCGGCACCAGCTGCGGTGTCGGCAACGAGGACGGTGTCGCCCTCCCGCACCACCCGACCGTCCACGACCCGTGCGTTCTGCTGGCCCGGACGACCACACCAGCACAGCACCTCAACCTGAATTGCGGCGATTTCATCTGCCAGCTCGATGAGACGCTTGGCGCCCGGCAGCAGCTGGCTGCGAAAATCGGTGGCCAACCCGAAGCAGTAGACATCGACGTGGAGTTCGTCCACGAGTTCCGCCAGCTGCTCGACATGCTCGGGGTTGAGGAACCCTGCTTCGTCCACTATCAGGTAGTCCACCCGCTGGCCCTGCGACCACCGCTGCCGAACCAGACTGCACATGTCCAGGTCGTCGGTCACTTCGATGGCGTCGCGGGCCAGACCCACTCTGGTGGTGATCGAGGGGCCACCCGATCGGTCGTAACGGGTGAGAATGAGGCCGTGCCTGCCCTGACGTGAATGGTTGTGGTCGATCTGCAGCGCGAGGGTCGACTTGCCACAGTCCATCGGTCCGTAGAAGAACTTCAGGTGGGCGGGCATCGGAATGGCCCTGCGGTTGCCCGCGGCCGGGACTGCCGCCAGTGCGCTACTCCGCGCGGCCGGTTCGGGCAGTTGGTCGCCGGGCACCTTCGGAGTTGCTGACACGAATCGGCACCTTACTTGACCAGCGACCCTCGTCCGGAGCCCGGCGACCGCGGGGGACCGGTGGTCGTCTCAGGCCCACTGCCCGCGACGGATCAGCACATCGCGCAACAGGTCGGCGCGATCAGTCATCAGTCCGTCGACCCCCAGATCCAACAGCCGCACCATTTTCGCAGGGACATTGACCGTCCACACGTGGACATCGATACCCCTCTGATGCGCGTTTGCGACGAACGCACGGTCCACCAGGGCCAGCCAGCGTGGTCCGGGGGGTACCTGCGCGGCACGCGGCCGGTCGGTCGGCCCGAAGAGCTGTGGGTCGCCAGTAGGCAGAAGTTCCGCGCCCCGCGCCAACAGCGACATCGGCCGGCCCGCCCACCGTCGGGCCAGGGATTCCGAGCGCAAGGCCAGGATCTCGTTGGGAGACAACGAGGTGGCCACCCGTGGACCCGCCGCTGACCGCAACATCATGATTCGACGGTGTGAAAAAGCTGCCAGCCGCACCCGATCCCAGCTGTCCGTCCTGCGCAGCGCATCCAACGTCGGACCCACCGCCGCGTCCGATTTCACGTCGATGTTGACGTGCACCTCGGGAAAAGCCGCCAGCACCTCGTCGAGTCGCGGTATCGGCTCGCGAGCCTGGATTCTCGCCTCGCTGATCTGGCGCCAAGTCAGCTCCTGAAGCCGTCCGGTGTCGTTGGTGACCCGGTCGAGCACATCGTCATGAAAGGCCACTGCCACGCCGTCCGAACTCACCCGTGCGTCCGTCTCCAGATACCGGTAGCCCAGGTCCACCGCCGCCCTGAACGCCGCCATGGAGTTCTCGGCGCCTTCGGGTGAGAAACCCCGGTGGGCAAAGGCGATCGGATGCACCTCCGGGACGCTAGCGCATCGGTTGAGCCAGCCGCTGCGGCGTGCGAGGCTGATCAGCACCGGGGGTCGCGCTGGAAACAGCACATCGGATCCCCGCCTACCGATGGGATGCGATGAGCAAGGCCACAGGCCGACCGGTGAAAGCCCCCCAGCCGGCCGACAGCCACGGTGTCATCCGCGTTCACGGCGCGCGCGTGCACAACCTCAAACACATCAGCGTCGAGATCCCGAAGCGCAGGCTGACCGTTTTCACCGGCGTCTCAGGCTCCGGCAAGAGCTCGCTGGTCTTCTCCACGATCGCCGCCGAGTCGCAGCGGCTGATCAACGAGACCTACAGCGCGTTCGTCCAGGGGTTCATGTCGACGCTTGCCCGACCCGACGTCGACCTTCTCGAAGGGCTCACCACCGCGATCGTCGTCAGCCAGGACCGGATCGTCGGAGATGCCCGATCGACCGTCGGCACGGCCACCGACGCCAACGCGATGCTACGCATTCTCTTCAGTCGACTCGGCCAGCCACACGTCGGCTCGCCTCAGGCTTTCTCGTTCAACGTGGCCTCGATCAGTGGTGCTGGTTCAGTCACCGTCGAACGTGCGGGCCGCGCGACGAAGGAACGTCGAAGTTTCAGCATCGTGGGTGGCATGTGCCCCCGCTGCGAAGGCCGCGGTTCGGTGTCGGACTTCGACCTGACCGCGTTGTACGACGACAGCCGGTCGCTGAACGACGGGGCCCTCATCATCCCCGGCTACAGCGTTGACGGTTGGTTCGGCCGAATCTTCAGTGGCTCCGGGTTTCTCGATCCAGACAAGCCCATCAGCCGATACACCCGCAAGGAACTGGACGATCTGCTCTACAGGGCGCCGACGAAGATCAAGGTCGATGGCATCAACCTGACCTACGAAGGTCTCATCCCGCGGATTCAGAAATCGATGCTGTCCAAGGACATCGACTCGCTACAACCACATGTCAGGGCGTTCGTGCAGCGCGCGATCACCTTCGCCGTCTGCCCGGA
>JBBQFE010000310.1:0-4484 GCA_038321605.1 Mycobacteriales bacterium
CAGTGCCTGACTGAGGTCACCGCTGGTGTCCTTGACGTACTTCACCTGGGGGATCTCCGTGGCGAGCGCGGCAACCTGCTCCGGCTGCAGGTTCACCCCCGTCGCGATCGGAAGGTTGTAGATCATGATGTCGATCGAGATCGCTTCCGCGATCTTCCGGTAGTAGTTGTTGATCTCGTCGACGGTCAGCGGCTCGTAGTACGGCGAGACCACCATCACCCCAGCAGCACCGACGTCCTGTGCGTGGCGCGAAAGCTCGATGGCCTCCTTGGTCGTCATCGCGGCGGTGTGAGCAAGCACAGGGACCCGACCTGCGGCCTGGTCGGCCACGATCTCGACGACCGACCGACGCTCAGCGTGCGTCATCGCCGCGAACTCACCGGTCGAACCACAGGGCACCAGACCGTGCGCTCCGCTCGCGATGTTGTCCTCCACCAGCGCCCGCAGCGCCGGCTCGTTCACCGACTCGCCATCAGCCGTGAATGGCGTTGCCAAGGCGGTTAGCAGGCCATGAATGCCACTCATACGAATCTTCCTCTCCTCGATCAGTGTCGACAATCTACAGAGGGACACCAAGTGCCGCAAGGGGCCGAGACGAGACCCTCGGGCGCGTGGCGCGTTCGACGAGGGGGCAAGTCAGCCCGGAATGGCCAGGGGACTGTTCAGCCAAGTGTCGGACAGCGTGTAACCGGTGGGGAATGGATCGGTCGGGTCGAGGCCCACCTGGCTGATCCCGGTGATCCATGCCTGCCCGGAGACGCTGGGCACGACGGCAGCGAAGTCGCCGACCGAGGTGAGCTCCTCGATGCAGCCGATGTACCGGCTGCCGATCAGAGACTCGTGGACGAACGGCTCCCCGAGCTCGACCTGCCCGCGGGCGTGAAGCACGGCCAGCCGCGCGGATGTGCCGGTCCCGCAGGGCGAGCGGTCAACCCGCCCCGGCGAAACGATCACCGCGTTGCGCGACACCAACACGCCGTCCTCACGCCGAAGCGGGCCGGTGAACTCGGTCTGGGTGATCCCGGGATAGCGGCTCTCCAGCGGGTGCGCAGCGGTGAGCTGCTCGTGCGCTGCGCGCTTGACCTGCTGGCCGACGACGCACAGGTCGCGCGCCTCGTCCGGGGTCAGCGAGAAGCCCAGCGATGCCGCGTCAACCAGGGCGTAGTTCATGCCACCCCAGGCCACGTCGATCGTGACGGCGCCGAGGCCGGGGACCTCGATGGTCGCGTCGAGATGATGGACGAACGCCGGCTGATTGACGAAGCGGACGCTGGTCACCTTGCCGTCCTTGCACTCGCAGTTCAGCCGGATGAGCCCGGCCGGGGCCTCCAGCACGATCTCGGTCACCGGCTCGGTCATAGGGAGCATCCCCGTCTCGAGAATCACCGTGGCGGTGCAGATCGTGTTGCTGCCCGACATCGGGGGGTACTCCTCCGACTCCACGATGACGTAACCGAGCTGCGCGCGCGGGTCGGTGGCCGGGAGCACGATGTTGACGCATCGGACCACCGCACCTCGGGGCTCGAACAGCAGCCACTTGCGCAGGTCGTCCAAGTGCTCCTGGATGTAAACCTTCTTCTCGAACATCGTGGCGCCGGGTACGTCACCGATCCCACCCGTCACCACATCACCTACCTCGCCGCCCGTGTGGCAGCCCACCACGGTGAGCGTCCGCTTCCATCTCATGCGTACTCCTGGTTGGACGGCGCAATGCAGCGACGGAGACTAACCGGATCAAGCACGTTACTCGCCGGCCGCTGAGACATAGATCGGTCCGCGCTCGATGACCGGATCGAGGATCCCGTCCTCGAGTTGCTCTGCCGCCTCCTCGAGCCGCGGCACGTTGCGACCCTGGCCGGGGTAACCGACCAGTCCACGGATCTGCGGAACCATGAGGTAGGCACCCGCAACCACAGCAGAGACCACCTGGAACGCCTGAGGCTGGTCGGTGCTCATCGTGCGCAGCGAGTCGTTCAGCTCGTTGCCCCTCACCTGCGCCAGCGCGTGGAGCTGCTCGATCACGACGTCGAAGTGCTCGGCTCGGGCTGCCAGCGCACGCCGCAGCCAGGATGCGTAGCCCGGCGCCTCGCTGGCCGCAGGGTTCTCGCCAGCGGCCGGGACCAAGGTATCGGCGATGGCCAGCAAGGTGGCCCACTCGTGATCGTCGAGCGGGCGTGGAGTCGCGAGGATCCTGACCGGCACGGACAGCCGTACGCCGGGTCCCTCCACCGTCACGTGGTCGCTCATGACGGCACCTCCTGCAAGCGCGCTGTCTCGACGATGTGCCGCGACACCCGTAGGGCGAGGGCCGCGATCGTGCAGGTGGGGTTCACCGCGCCGCTGGTCACGAACAGGCTGCCGTCCGCGACGAAGAGGTTGGGCACGTCATGGGCATGTCCGAACGAGTCGACGACCGACGTGCTCGGGTCGTCGCCCATGCGCGCTGTGCCCAGCAAGTGACCGGGCTGGTCGATCCAGATCTCCACCGGGAACGTCTCCACCGCACCGGAGGCCTCCTGGACCTCGGTCATCCGGTCGACGGTGAAGCGCAGGATCCGCCGGGTGTTCTCCGAGATGCGGTACTCGATCTTGGGCGCGGGCAGGCCGTCCGAGTCGGTGAGCGTCGGATCGAGGCGGACCCGATTGTCGGGGTCAGGCAGGTCCTCGGTGTTGGCCGCCCAGAGAAGCCCGCCGGCGTGCGTGCGGGCCACCCGATGGAAGGACTCACCCCACAGGTCGTCATAGGGAAGGGACCGATGCGTCTCGATGGCGTTCAACGGCCCCGGCGTGGGCAGAACGTGCAGTTTGCTGCCGCGGACGTAGTCACGGTTGGTGTCTGTCTCGTAGAACTGCATCGAGTACAGGTACTGCCCGGCGGGACCCAGCCAACTCTCCAGCTCCTCGTCGAAGTACCCGGTGACCGTGCAGTTGGGGTGCAGCATGAGATTGCGCCCCACCTGGCCGCTCGAGTTGGCCAGCCCGTCCGGATGTTGGACCGACGCGGACATCTGCAGCAGCCGCGGCGTTCCGATCCCGTTGCAGCACAGCACCACGGCGTTGGCCCGTTGGTGGTGCTCGCGGCCCTCCCGGTCGACCCACTCCACCCCGTTGGCCCGGCCCTCGGCATCGGTGGTGACGCGGCTGGCTCGGGCACCGGTGACGAGGCGGGCCCCGGCCTCGATGGCCTGTGGCCAGAAGGCCAGGTCGAAGGACGCCTTCGCCCCTTGCGGGCAGCCCCACTCACACACCCCGTAGCGCGCGCAGGCCTCGAGGTGTGCGTGCTTCTGGGTGGGGATCGCCTGGCTGCCCGGCCACCAGTGCCATCCGAGCGCGTTCGCACCCTGAGCCGCTTTGCGTCCCCCTCTACCCAGCGGGAGCGGCGGTTGCGGGTACGTCAGGCCCCTCGGGTAGGCGGGATCGTCGTCGAGCCCGGACACGCCGATGAACTTGTCGATCGCCTCGTGGTAGGGCGCCATGTCCGCATAGCTGATCGGCCAGTCGGTGGCTACGCCGTCGAGCTGGTGGACGCGGAAGTCACTGGGTGTCAGGCGGTGCCATTCCGCACCGTAGACCAGCGAGCTGCCGCCGACCCCGCTGAACATGACCGGGGTCATGTCGGAGTCGGACACGTCCATCGGGTAGTCGGCAGGGAGGCGTCTGATGTTCGGGTCATGCGCCCAGCGGTGCTGGATCAGAAGCTCCCACTCAGGGTTGTTGCCCGGAAAGTCCGCCGACCCGACCCAGTCGCCCTGCTCCAGGCAGACCACCGAGAACCCCTTGGTGGCCAGGGTGTGCGAGACCACTGAGCCGGACGGCCCGGACCCCACCACCACCACATCGACCGGCTCGTTCGGGACCTCGGTCATGACCAGAACTCTCCCTGCTCAACATTGTCGACAGTCGGAAATTAGGACATACACCCACGGCTGTCAAATGGTTCCCCGTGTACCCTCGCCGTGAACGACAATAGACAGGTCGACAGCAGCGTTTGGACAATCCGGACAGAGGTCAGAGCGTGCCACTTGCGCGGATCGAGAAGCGAACGACCCCAACGAACGTGGGCGACGTGCTCCGCGAGGCCATCCTCGACGGCAGCCTCAAGTCGGGCAGCCAGCTCCGCGAGACGCACATCGCGGCCGACCTGGGGATCAGCCGGGCTCCGCTGCGAGAGGCACTCAGCCGGCTGGAAGAAGAGGGTCTGATCGTCAAGATCCCCTTCCACGGCGCCTTCGTCGCCGAGATCAGCCAGCGCGCCGTCGATGAAATCGCCAGTCTGCGGATGGTGCTGGAGCCGTACGCCGCCGAGCGCGGGCTGAAGACGCTGCAGACCACCGGGTTGGCGAACCTGCGTGGGCAGGTGGACAAGCTCGCCGAGGCAGCCCGCGCGCAGAACGTGCAGCACAGCATCGGTGCCCACCTGGCCTTCCATCGGGCCTTGTACGAAGCAGCGGACAACGAGAAGCTCCTCGGCCTCTGGCGCGGCT
>JBBQFE010000311.1:0-4467 GCA_038321605.1 Mycobacteriales bacterium
GCACGGGTGGACGGCAATGCTGCCCGCGGCTGGGATGTCCGGCAGCGGCACCTGAATCCCGATCCTGCGGAGCTCAACCGGGCGGTCCTGGCCGACCTGACCAACGGGGCGACCTCGCTCTGGCTCAAGCTGGGGGCGGGCGGTCTGGCGGTGCACGACCTGGCCGCCGCGCTGGCCGGCGTCTACCTCGACCTGGCCCCGCTCGCCTTGGACGCCGGTGCGGACACGGCCGCGGCCACCGCCGCGCTGCTCGCAGTCGCAGACGGCACCGGGGTGGCGCGGGCGGATCTGCGGGGCACCCTGGGCGCCGATCCGATCGGGTCGCTGGCGCGTACCGGCGCCACCGGCGACCTCGCGCTGCTCGGTGAGCTGGCCGGCCTGGTCGCGGACTCGCCGGGCCTGGTGGTCGCGGAGGTGGACGGCACCGTCTACCACGACGCAGGCGGCAGTGACAGCGACGAGATCGCCGTTGCCACCGCTGTGGGGGTGGCGTACCTGAGGGCGCTGACCGGGTCCGGACTGTCGCTCACCGAGGCGCTCAGCCGCATCGAATTCCGGTTCGCCGTCAGTGCCGATCAGTTCTCGTCCATCGCCAAGCTGCGTGCCGCCCGTCGGGTCTGGGCCAGGGTGGTCGAGCTCAGTGGCGGTTCCGGGCCGGCGGGCGCCCAACGCCAGCACGCGGTGACCTCGGCGGCGATGCTCACCAGGCGCGACCCGTGGGTCAACCTGCTGCGCTGCACCATCGCCTGTTTCGCCGCGGCCGTCGGCGGTGCCGAGGCGATCACGGTGCTCCCGTTCGACTCGGCCATCGGGGTCTCGGACGACTTCGCCCGTCGGATCGCCCGCAACACCCAGGCGGTGCTGCACGATGAGGCCAGCCTGGCGCGGGTGATCGACCCGGCTGGCGGGTCGTACTACGTCGAGGCCCTCACCGACGCGCTGGCCGGTGCGGCCTGGCGCAGCTTCACCGGCATCGAGCGGGCCGGCGGTGCGCTCGATGCCCTGGTGTCCGGTCACATCCCCGAGCTGCTGGCCGCGACGGCGAGCCGGAGACGTTCGGCCATCGCGACCCGCGCGGACGCGATCACCGGCGTGTCGGAGTTCGCGTTCATCGACGAACCCGACGTCCCCAGGCCGCCATTGGACGAACCGCCGACCGGGCTACTTCCGGTGATCCGCTACGCCGAGGACTTCGAGGATCTGCGCGATCGAAGCGATGCTCATGCCGTGGCCACCGGACACCGGCCGAGGGTGGTACTCGCCGCTCTCGGTCCGCCGGCGGCACACAGCGCGCGGCTGAGCTTCGCTGCCAACCTGTTTCAGGCAGGCGGAATCGAGCCGCTCACGCTGGCCGGTAGCGCGGACCAGCTGCGCGACCTCGTTGCAGAGCTGGTAGCGGCCGGCCCGGTGGTGGCCTGCCTCTGCTCCTCGGACAAGGTCTATGCCGAAGCGGCCGCGCCGGCTGCAGCGGCCCTGAAGGCAGCCGGGGTCGGCCTGCTGTACCTGGCCGGCAAGGGCCAGGACCGGGTGGAGTCCGACGCCGCCGCGGGAGTGGACGGATACCTGTCGGTGGGCAGCGATGCGGTGGACGTGCTGCGCAAGACCCTGCTCGCACTGGAGGTCGCGTGATGTCCATCCCCGATTTCGGCCACGCCGACCTGGGCAGCCCGGCGGGGGCAGGCACCGCACCGCCCAGCGCCGTCCCTGATTGGGAAACCCCCGAGGGCATCAGGGTTTCACCGCTGTACACCGCGACGGATCTGACGGACCTGGATTTTCTCGATACCTACCCCGGTATCGCCCCGTACCTGCGCGGGCCCTACCCGACGATGTACGTCAACCAACCTTGGACTGTCAGGCAGTACGCGGGCTTCTCCACCGCAGCGGCGTCCAATGCCTTCTACCGCCGCAACCTGGCCATGGGGCAGAAGGGTCTGTCGGTCGCCTTCGACCTGCCGACGCACCGCGGCTATGACAGCGACAACCCGCGGGTGCTCAGTGATGTCGGCATGGCAGGCGTTGCGATCGACTCGATCTATGACATGCGCCAACTGTTCGACGGCATCCCGCTGGACCGGATGAGCGTGTCGATGACGATGAACGGTGCGGTGCTGCCGGTGCTCGCGCTGTACGTGGTCGCCGCAGAGGAGCAGGGAGTGGCGCCGGCCCAGCTGACCGGCACCATCCAGAACGACATCCTCAAGGAGTTCATGGTCCGCAACACCTACATCTACCCGCCGGCGCAGTCGATGCGCATCATCAGCGACATCTTCTCCTTCACCAGCGAGCAGATGCCGCGCTTCAACTCGATCTCGATCTCTGGCTACCACATCCAGGAAGCGGGGGCGACGGCTGATCTGGAGCTGGCGTACACGCTGGCCGATGGCGTGGAATACCTGCGCGCCGGCCTGGGAGCCGGCCTGGACATCGACGCCTTCGCACCGCGGCTGTCGTTCTTCTGGGCCATCGGCATGAACTTCTTCATGGAGGTCGCCAAGCTCAGGGCGGCCCGGCTGCTGTGGGCGAAACTGGTAGCCGACTTCACACCGAAGAGTCAGAAATCCCTTTCGTTGCGCACCCATTCTCAGACGTCGGGATGGTCGCTCACCGCCCAGGACGTGTTCAACAACGTGATCCGCACCTGTGTCGAGGCGATGGCCGCCACCCAGGGACACACCCAGTCGCTGCACACCAATGCGCTGGACGAGGCGCTGGCGCTGCCCACCGACTTCTCCGCCAGGATCGCCCGCAACACCCAGCTGGTGCTGCAGCAGGAATCGCGTACCACCAAGGTGATTGACCCCTGGGGCGGCTCGGCGTACGTCGAGAAGCTGACCTACGACCTGGCGCGCCGGGCCTGGGGACACATCAGCGAGGTGGAAGCCGCGGGCGGGATGGCCCGTGCGATCGACCTGGGGCTGCCGAAACTTCGGGTCGAGGAGGCGGCCGCTCGTACCCAGGCGAGGATCGACTCGGGCCGCCAGCCGGTGATCGGTGTCAACAAGTACCGGATGGAGACCGAGGACCTGCTGGACGTCCTGAAGATCGACAACGCAGATGTGCGCGTGCAGCAGGCGGAGAAGCTGCGGCGATTGCGCGCCGAGCGGGATCCGCTGGCCACCGAGGCGGCGTTGGCGGCCCTGACGAAGGCAGCAGGCGCAGCAGAGGACGGCACCCGGGCTGCGGGCCTGCAGCAGAACCTGCTGAAGCTGGCGATCGATGCTGCCCGCGCCAAGGCGACCGTCGGTGAGATCAGTGACGCGCTGGAGAAGGTGTACGGACGACACCAGGCCACCATCCGTACGATCTCCGGTGTGTATCGGGAAGAGGCCGGCGCCAGCGAATCGATCAACGCTGCCCGCGCCGCATCGGACGCCTTTGAGCTCGAGCACGGCCGGCGTCCCCGGATCCTCGTCGCCAAGATGGGTCAGGACGGCCATGACCGTGGGCAGAAGGTGATCGCCACCGCCTTTGCTGACCTCGGGTTCGACGTCGATGTCGGCCCGCTGTTCTCCACGCCGGCGGAGGTGGCCAGGCAGGCCATCGAGGCTGACGTGCACGTGGTCGGCGTGAACTCGCTCGCGGCGGGCCACCTCACGCTGGTTCCCGCGCTGCGCGATGAGCTGGCCAGGCAGGGCCGCCCCGACATCCTGATCGTGGTGGGCGGGGTGATCCCGCCGCAGGACTTCGACGAGCTGCGCGCCGCCGGTGCCAGTGCGATCTTCCCGCCCGGAACGGTGATCGCCACCTCCGCGCTGCAGTTGCTCGAGGTCCTCGCCGGGTGACTGCCGTCCCGCTCGCGCAGCAGGTGCTCGCCGGTGACCGGGCCGGGGTGGCGCGGGCGATCACGCTCGTCGAATCTCGGCGGCCCGATCACGCGCGGCAGGCCCAGCAATTGCTGGCCGAACTGCTTCCGCACACCGGGGGTGCACGCCGGATCGGGATCACCGGAGTACCGGGTGTGGGCAAGTCGACGTTCATCGACGCTTTGGGCATGAACCTGATCGGCGCCGGTCACCGGGTGGCGGTGCTCGCGGTGGATCCCTCGTCCAGCCGCACCGGTGGCAGCATCCTCGGTGATCGAACCCGGATGACGAAGCTGGCTGTGTCAGAGGCCGCCTTCGTCCGGCCGTCACCGAGCGGTGGAACTCTCGGCGGGGTAGCCAAATCCACCCGCGAGACCATGCTCGTGATGGAGGCGGCCGGCTATGACGTCGTGCTCGTCGAGACCGTCGGCGTCGGCCAGTCGGAGTTCGTGGTGGCCGGCATGGTGGACAGTTTCCTGTTCCTGACCCTGGCCCGGACCGGTGACCAGCTGCAGGGCATGAAGCGCGGGATCCTCGAACTCGCCGATGTGATCGCGGTGAACAAGGCCGACGGTTCCCATGCCGACGAGGCGCGGCGGGCGGCGTCCGAGCTGTCCTCGGCCTTGCGGTTGCTCCGCGGCGCTGATGGTGACTGGCAACC
>JBBQFE010000312.1:0-4466 GCA_038321605.1 Mycobacteriales bacterium
GGCGTCACCGACGGCCAGCTCGTCGGCGGGGTGCGCAAGATGGGCCCCAAGATCCGCACCGAGTCCATCGTGCTGCGCGGCAGCACCGGCACCATCCGCCGGATCGGGGCCGAGCACCTCGCGGAGAAGTGGCTCTAACGGTTCTCTGACCGTCAGTCACCGCTGACGGTTACCGAACGATGATGCCCAGCTGCGCGGCGAGCAACGGAGCGAGCAGCGCGAGCTGGGCATCGTCGATGGTGGCGCCCTTCAGGCCCGTCAGGCTGTGGATCGCCGAGAAGTCGCTCGAGCGCAGATCCACATCGGCGAGCCGGGCGCCGGCGACGTCGAGCGTGCCGATCCGGCAGTCGCGCAGTTCCAGCCGCTGCACGACGGCGCTGGAGAGGTCCAGTTCGTCGATGATGCAGTTGCTGAGCAGCACGTCGGTGAGGGTGGCGCCCCGCAGGTTCACGAAGTCCAGCTTCGAGCCGTCGATCTGCACGCTGCGCAGGTTCGCGTCGTACATCTCCACCGAGCCGAGTCTGGAATGCTCGATGCGCACGTCCCGCCAGGACGACCGGGGTGCGCTGAACACCGCGGCGTGCAGTTCGGTGGCGATGCACTCCGACCAGGAGCTGCCGCGCAGCACCGTGGTGTTGAGGTCCACGGCGTGCAGCTCGCACTCCGTGAAGCTCGTGCTGGTCAGGTCCCGGCCGGAGAAGTCCACCCGGCTGAACCGCTCGGCTTCCCTGTCGTCGCCGCGTCCCACCAGGGCGCCGTCGTTGTCGAGCAGGTTGTCCAGGACTATCCGGTCCAGCTGCGGACCGCGCTTCTTCGCGCGGGCCACTAGGAGAGCAGCGTTTCGGCGACCGGCTCCAGCAGGAACACCGGGATGACCCGGTCGGTCTTCGTCTGGTAGTCGGCATACGGGGGATAGGCGGCCACGGCGCGTTCCCACCACAGTGCCTTCTCGTCGCCGGTGATCTCCCTGGCGGTCATGTCCTGCCGCACCGGGCCGTCCTGCACTTCGACGAGCGGATGCGCGACAACGTTGGCGTACCAGACCGGGTTCTTCGGGCTGCCGCCCAGAGACGCGACCGCGGCGTAGCGACCGTCGTGCTCGACCCGCATCAGCGGGGCCTTGCGGATCTTGCCGGACTTGGCGCCGAGGGTGGTCAGCACGATCACGGGCATCCCGCGCATGGTGGTGCCCTGGGTGCCGCCCGAGCTCTCGTAGAGGTCGACCTGGTCGCGGACCCACTTCTCGGGGCTGGGCTCGTATTCTCCGTCAAGAGGCATGCCATCAGTCAACACCAAATTGATGAATTCGCCGTTACTCTGCGTCGGACTTCAGTGAGGTTCCCGCAGAATTCTTAATGACAGCCGAACACCGGAAAAGTACCGCGCTCCCAGCCGTCAAGAAGGGCCCTCGCCGGCCTCCTGCTCGGCCACCGCGCCCACGGCAGGGTCCGGCGCGGGTCCGACAGCGGCGGCGAGCAGCCCCGCGTTGGGCAGGTTGATCGGACCCTCTTCGGTGACGATGGTCGTGTAGAGCAGGCCGGCGTCCACGATCGTGCCTTCGAACGGTCCGCCCATCGCGCCAGAACGGACGATGACCCGTTGGCCAGGCACGTACGGCCGGGCAAACATCAGCACCAGTCCGGCGAAGAAGTTGCCGAGGGACTGCTGCGCGGCGATCCCGACCACCACACCGGTGACCGCGCCTCCCACCAGCAGACTGCCGAGGTTGACGTTCACCAAGTGCAGTAGGCCAAGCAGCACTATGCCGTAGCCGACAACGGAAATGATCAGGCGTAGCGCAGAGGCGGTGGACGGCCCACCTCGGCTCTCACTGATCCGGAATGCCTCGCGCCCAGCTGACCGAACGGCCCCGGCGCCGAACACGGCGAACCCGATTGTCAGGCCGATGGTCACCAGCCGGACATGCCCGGAACGGTGCACTCCACCAAGCTGGTCGCCCGCCACGAGACAGATCACCGCGAGGGCTCCGGCGCCCAGGGCCTTCTTGAAATCCGGCTTGATGCGCGCCTCGAGGGTCAGCAGGGCTTCGCGTCCGCTGATGGCGCGGTCGGCGGCCGATCGCGGCACCCACAACTTCTTTCCACCGGTCATGCAACCAGTCTCGCAGGCCCAGCGGGTTGCCCTCAACGGCGGAAAGACACGTCAGGCTTGAGACCTTTCACCCGGCCCTAACTTCACGCTGGGTAATCAATATGTACACTCCGCTGGACGCTGTGAGTCGGCGATTCGCCACAGAGGAGCCAGTAGTGACCGAACCTGTCGGGGGCATCGATTCCGTTGTCCTGGCGTTCCGAAAAATTCTGCTCGGTGGCGAGAGCCATCGGCGAATGCTGGCCAAGGCGCTGAATCTGGGGACCATCGAGCTCGCGGTGTTGCAGCACCTGCACGAAGTCGATCAACTGACCCCGCGTGAGATCGGCGAGCGGCTCGGTATCACCACCGGTTCGACGACCGCCATCCTCGACCGGATCGAGCGTGCCGGTTACCTGATCCGGGTGCCCAATCCCAGCGATCGGCGCAGCGTGTTCCTCTCGCTGACCCCCGCCGGAAAGCGCGGCATGGACTGGGTGCTGTCGCAGAACGACGCGCAGCTGCACCAGATCCTCACCGAGCACCTGCGTGCCGCGACCAACCCGGCAACGGACCTGGACGAGGTCGCCGCGATCATCAATGCAATCTCGACCGCCGTCGACAATCCGCGTGGTCACCTGCGCCCGATGCCCGTCGACTGAGCCGCCCGGCACACGACCCGCCCGGCACACGACCCGCCCGGCACACGACCCGCCTAGCTCACGACCCGCCCGGCACACGACCCGCCCGGCACCGAAAGCCTTCAGCCGACCAGCCTGTCGATCGACCGACCGAATCAGGCGGCGGGCAGGCGTCGTTCGGGGCTCAGCCGAAGCGTCCGGAGATGTAGTCCTCGGTGCGCTGGTCGCTGGGGTTGGAGAAGATCTTCTGGGTGTCATCGATCTCGACCAGCTGACCGGGCAGGCCGGTACCGGCGAGGTTGAAGAACGCGGTGCGCTCGGACACCCGCGCGGCCTGCTGCATGTTGTGGGTGACGATGACGATCGTGTACTTCTCCTTGAGGCTCTGGATCAGGTCCTCGATGGCGAGCGTCGAGATCGGATCGAGCGCAGAGCACGGCTCGTCCATCAGCAGGACCTGAGGTTCCACCGCGATCGCGCGCGCGATGCACAGCCGCTGCTGCTGACCGCCGGAAAGCCCGGCGCCGGGCTTGGCCAGCCGGTCCTTGACCTCTTCCCACAGGTTCGCCCCGCGCAGCGACTTCTCCACGGTCTCGTCGAGTTCGGACTTCTTGAAACGCCCGGACTGCAGCTTCAGACCTGCAACGACGTTGTCGTAGATCGACATGGTGGGAAAGGGATTCGGGCGCTGGAACACCATTCCGATGGTGCGGCGCACATCCACCGGATCCACCGACGAGCCGTAGATGTTCTCACCGTCGAGAAGCAGATCGCCCTCGACCCGAGCACCGGCAATGACCTCGTGCAGCCGGTTGATGGTGCGCAGGACCGTCGACTTGCCACAGCCGGACGGGCCGATGAACGCGGTCACCGAACGCGGCGCGATCGTGAAGTTGACCTCTGACACCGCGAGGAACTTGCTGTAGTAGATGTTGAGGTTCTTGGCTTCGATGCGCTTTGCCATGACGGGTGAAATCCTCTGTTTCGGGTGCGGGGTACGAAGGGTGGGGCGCTGGCAGGCCTGGCCGGTGGTCAGCCTGAGACCTTGCTTCGGCGCGAGACCAGTCTGGCCACCACGTTCAGCGCCATGACGATCACGATGAGGGTGAGGGCGGTGCCCCACATGCGGTCGGCGGCGTAGTGGAACCGCTTGTTACCGAGCTGGGGCACCTGGGCGTAGATCATGCCCGGCAGCGAACCCTGGAAGCCGCTGAGCAGGTTGGTGTTGGTGTCGGGGGAGTAACCCACCAGGATCAGCAGCGGCGCTGTCTCGCCCGCCACCCGAGCGATACCGAGCATCACGCCGGTCACGATTCCCGAGAAGGCGGTCGGGATGACGATGCGGACGATCGTCTTCCACTTGGGTACCCCGAGGGCGTAGGACGCCTCGCGCAACTCGTTCGGCACCAGCTTGAGCATCTCTTCGGTGGTACGCACGATGACGGGCACCATCAGCATCACCAACGCAAGCGAGACGTAGATGCCGGCTCGCTGTCCGTGGAATGTCGTCACGAATACCGCGTAGATGAACAGCGCCGCGACGATCGACGGGATACCGGTCAGGATGTCCACCATGAAGCTGGTGGTCTTGGCCAGCCGGCCGCCGCCGTACTCGATCAGGTAGATGCCGACGAGCAGCGCGATCGGTACGGAGATCACCGTGCAGAGCAGGACCTGCTCGACGGTACCGATGATGGCGTGGCTGACGCCGCCACCCGGCTTGCGGAAGGTGAT
>JBBQFE010000313.1:0-4463 GCA_038321605.1 Mycobacteriales bacterium
CGCTGATCGGAACGACCATCGACGTCGCCGCCCTCAGGCGGGACGGCACCCAGTTCGCGGCGGAGCTGTCGGTGTCCACCTGGGAACGGGACGGGCAAAGATATTTCACCGCGGTGCTGCGGGATGTCAGCGCGAGCCGCAGATCAGCCGAGCTCGGCGCGCTGCTCGAGCGATCCACTGCCATCGCGAATGATTCGAACTACCTGCACGAGGCACTGCCGCGGGTGATCCGGGAGTTGCAGGCCAGCGGCTTCGCCAGCGAGGTCTCCGGCTGGGTCGCAGATCTCAGTGACGTCGCTGCGGAGCGTTGGATCAGCGTCGACGGTGATGGGGCCGCCAGTCCGCCGCCAGAGATCGCCGGTCACTCAGGAGTGCACGGGGTGTCGCTGGGCGCGGGCGAGTCGATGGTCCGCGTGCCGGTGCTGCTCGACGACGTGCTCTGCGCCGTACTCGAGTTGCGGGGGCCCCAGTCGCTGGCGGCCGACATCGGCTTGCGCACGGTGCTAACCGATATCGCAGTCCAGCTCGGCCACCTTGCGCAGCGGGCGCGAACCGTCGAGCTTACGGTGCGGTCACTGACCGATCCGCTCACCGGCCTGGCTAACCGTCGGAGCATCCTGGATGTCCTGCAGCGACGGATCGACTCCCCGTCCGGTCCCAGTGCCGGCGCGCTGCTCGTGCTGGACCTGGACAGGTTCAAGAACGTCAACGATTCGCTGGGACACGTCATCGGCGACGAGGTGCTGCGCGCCGCGGCGGAACGGCTCAGCACGCTGCTGCGTACCCATGATGTGCTCGCGCGGATGGGCGGCGATGAGTTCGTGGTGCTGTGCGACTCCGCCGCCGGCAACACCGAGGCTGCGACCGCGGTCGCCCAGCGGCTGATCGAGGGGCTGGCCGAGCCGTTCACGGTGCACTCGATCCAGGTGTACCTGGGAGTCAGCATCGGGATCGCGTTGCTGCAGCCCGGCACGAGTGCCGATGCCAGCCTGCGTCAGGCCGACATCGCGATGTACCGGGCCAAGAACGCCGGCGGCAACAGATCCGCGATCTTCGACTCGGCCATGGACCAGCATTCGCGGCGCAACCTCGACACCGACAGCGCGCTGCACCGGGCCGTGGTCAACAACGAGCTGACCGCGTACTTCCAGCCGATCGTGGATCCGGCCGATCGCCGGCCGGTCGGCTTCGAGGCGCTGATCCGCTGGGACCGCCCGGGGCACGGGATGGTCCCGCCGGACAAGTTCATTCCGTTGGCGGAGGAGAACGGCCTGATCGTCGCCATCGGTCAGTACATGGTGCGCAGCGCGTGCGAGCATCTCGTGCAGTGGACGGCCCTGCAGCCGTCCCTGGCCGACAGCTACGTATCGGTCAACGTGGCTGCCGCCGAACTGCAGCCCGGCTACCACGACCGCGTACTGGAGATCCTGGACGACACCGGGCTGCCGCCGGAGCGACTCGTACTGGAGATCACCGAGAGCGCCCTGCTGTCCGACATCGACCGCACCCGGGAGCTGCTGGAGAAACTGCGCAGCGCCGGAATCCGGATCGCACTGGACGACTTCGGCACCGGATACTCATCGCTGTCCTACCTGCGCCAGTTGCCGGTGGACATCATCAAGATCGACCGCAGCTTCATCAGCCCGATGGACACCGCACCCCGGGCCAGGGCCCTGCTCGACGTGGTCTTCAGTCTTGCCGAGGCGCTGGACCTGTCGGTCGTCGCCGAAGGCGTGGAGACCACTGCGCAGGCGGCTGCGATGCGCGAGCGCAAATGCCCAGCGGTGCAGGGCTACTTCTACAGCAGGCCGGTGCCGGCGGATCAGGTTCCGGGTGCGCTCGCCGAGCTCCGCGCAGTTGCCGTCGGGGAACTCATCGGCCCGACCCCCTGAAACGTCCGCCCGCCACCCGACGGGAGATCAACCCGCCAGGGGTGGCCGTACCGAGCTGGCCCCGGTTGCCAATTCCACTGCGTGCGCGAACCTGAGCAGCGCCAGTTCCGAGCGCGGCGGCCCGACGATCTGCATCCCGATCGGCAGACCGTCCTCGGTGAAGCCGCACGGGACCGAGATGGCCGGCAGCCCGGTGGCCGAGACCCAGTACGCCAACCGCATCCAGTCGAGGTAGCTGACCTGCTCGACGCCGTTGATACTGCGCGGCCAGGCGGTGTCACAGCTGAACGGCGGTACCGCGCTCACCGGTAGCACCAGAAAGTCGATGTCTTCGAACAGCGTTGCCATCTGACGCCACAGACCGGCGCGGGCCTCGTCGGCCGCGCGCAGGTCCCCGACGGTGACCGCACGGCCGTGCTCGATGTTGGCGACGACATCGGCGTTCAGTTCGTCGCGGTGCTCGTCGAGCAGGTCGGAGAAGTTGAGCAGGTAGCTGTAGGCCCGCCAGGTACGGAAAACCCTGTCTGCGCCGGTGAAATCCGGTTGCACGTCGATCAGCTGCACGCCCAGACCCTGCAGCGCGGGCCGGCCGCGGGTCGCAAGCACGGCGGTGACCGCGGGGTCGACGTCCAACCCGGTGGGGACCGGGGTCCAGCCGACGCGCACGCCCGCCTGATCCTGTCGTAGGTCGGCAGCGAAGTCAGGGACACCGGGTCCGCCGGTCAGCGGGCTGGCCACGTCGTCGCCTGCCAGCACCGAGAGCAGCAATGCGGTGTCAGCCACCGTACGGGCCATCGGGCCCTCGACCGCGAGCTGGATCCAGCTGGTCGGACCGGCGTAGCTGGGCACCCGCCCGGGGCTCGGGCGAAGGCCCACCACGTTGCAGTAACTGGCCGGGTTGCGCAGGGAACCGCCCATGTCCGAGCCGTCTGCCAGGGCGATGAAACCGGCAGCCAGTGCGGCCGCGGCACCGCCGCTGCTGCCGCCGGGTGTCTTGCTGAGGTCATAGGGGTTGCGGGTCACCCCGAATACCGCGTTGTAGGTCTGCGAACCCGTTCCGAACTCAGGGGTGTTCGTCTTGCCCAGGGTGATCGCGCCGGCCGCCTTCATCCGGCTGACCACCAGCGAATCCCGGTCGGGCACATGATCGGCGAAGATCTTCGAGCCGTACGTGGTGCGTACCCCGCGGGTGTCGTGCAGGTCCTTGTGCGCCACCGGTAGCCCGTGCAGCGGGCCCACCTCGTCGCCGCGCGCCAGTCGCTCGTCCGCGGCTGCGGCCTCGGCCAGGGCGGCCTCGGCGGTGAGCGTGACGATGGCGTTGATCGCGCCGTTGTGCAGCTCGACCCGCGCGAGGTGCGCGATCACCACCTCGCGGGCCGACACCTCGCGGGCCCGTAGCAGGCGCGCCAGGGTCACCGCGGGTAGATTGCAGAGCTCGGTGGACGTCATGACAACCCCTTCGCCTGATGGTTGCTAGCTCGTCGGGTCTGCCTCGGCACCGGTCAGCCACCGGATGAGACCGTGCATGTAGACCTGCTGGTCGTCGTACATCGACAGGTGCGCGCCGCCCGGGCAGTGCAGGTAGCTGCCGTGCGGCAGCGTGCGCGCCATCTCGCGCAGGTGCTCGGGGTCCATCGTGTCGTGCTGACCGCCGATCACGAGGGTCGGAGTCTGGATGGTGGCGAGGTCGGCCAGCCGGTCCCACTGGGCCAGCACCCCCGACGCTCCGAGCTCGCTGGGCCCCTGCATCGGGACGTAGATGTCCTTGTTGATACGGCTGAACGAGCGAACGACGGGCTCGGGCCATTCCTCCACCGGTAGCCGCAACACGTGCTTGATGTAGTGCTCGCTCATCAGCAGCTCGTCGTAGCGCGGGTCGTCGGTCTGCCCGGTGGCCTCGAGCTGCTTGATCTCGGCCATCGTGGCCTGGTCCATCGCCGGGATGAGCACCGTCTCGGCGTAGGCGTTGTAGGCGGGGATGCTGGCCATCATGTTGCTGATCACGATGCCTTTGAGATGTTGCTGGTAACGCAGGGCGTACTCGATCGCCAGTACTCCACCCCAGGACTGACCGAACAGCACGAAGTTGTCCGCGCCGAGACCGAGCGCCTGCCTGACCTGTTCCACCTCGTCGACGAAGCGGTCGATCTGCCACAGGGACGGGTCCTCGGGCCGATCGCTCCAGCCGGAACCGAGCTGGTCGTAGTAGTAGTACTCGACGCCGGCAGCCGGCAGGAACGAGTCGAAGCCCAGCAGGTACTCGTGGGTCGCACCCGGCCCGCCGTGCAGCAACAGCACCTTGGTGGTGGGATTGCTGCCCACCCGCTTCGTCCAGACGTGCTGCGGTCCGGCCGGCGTCTGGATCTCGATCATCCGGATACCACCTCCGAGCACATCGTCGCGACCGGTGTTGTCCAGGTAGGCCGTCATGGATCTCCTTCTGCGGTGGACGTGCTGGTGAATCCGACCCTACTGCCGCGCCGGCCGGCGGCGAACTGGACCTTGGCGCTCGGTGCTAGGTGTTGCGCCCGCGGGCCGCAACGGGCCAGCTGTCGACGATCGCCCCACCCT
>JBBQFE010000314.1:0-4458 GCA_038321605.1 Mycobacteriales bacterium
AGATCGAGAAGCTCGGTCGCCGGGCCGTGGGGATTCAGGCGGACAGCCGGTCCAGCGAGCAGCTCGATGCCGCCGTCTCGTCAGGGGTGAGCCAGCTCGGAGCGATCGACATCCTGGTGGTCAATGCCGGTGTGTGGGCCCTGGCGCCGCTCTGGGAGCTCTCGGAGAACCAGTGGCAGGACATGCTCGACGTCAACCTCACCGGCGTCTGGCGCACCCTCAAGGCGGTGCTTCCGTCGATGATCGAGCGTCGTCGGGGCTCGGTCGTGATCACGTCCTCGGTGAACGGCTTCGAGGCCGGGGGCGGGATGGCACATTACGTCGCGGCCAAGCACGGGGTGCTCGGTCTGATGAAGAACGCGGCCCTGGAACTCGGCCCGTACAACATCCGGTGCAACGCGGTCTGCCCCGGACTCATCGACACCAAAATGAACGACTGGCAGGGCGTCTACGACATGATGGCCGGTCATGAGGGTGGCACTCCCGCCGACCGGCAGGAAGCCGGCTACAACTGGAACGCCCTGGCAGGCCGCAGCCTACTGTCGCCCCAGGCCGTGAGCAACGCCGTGCTGTTCCTCTCCTCGGACGCCGCCAACGAGATCACCGGCATCTCGCTCACGATCGACGGCGGCCACATGGCGCTGCCCGGGTTCAACCCGAGCCCGACGCGCACCGCGTAACACCACCCGCCCATCGCCAGCTGAACCACTACGAGTAGGAGTACCGACCGATGCGTGATCTCTTCGGCCGGGTGGCGATCGTGACCGGTGCTGCCCGTGGGCAGGGCAGGTCGCACGCCGTGCAGTTGGCCGCGGCCGGTGCGGACGTGGTGATCCTCGATCTCGCCGAACAGATCCCGAGCGTGCCGTATCCGATGAGCACCTCAGCGGATCTGGCAGAAACCGCCAGCCTGGTCGAAGGCCTCGGCCGACGTTGCGTTGCGCTGCAGGGCGACGTACGCGACCTCGACGTGCTGGTCGGCGCTGTGGACGCAGCGCTGACCAGTCTCGGGCGGCTGGATGTCGTGGTGGCCAACGCCGGAGTCTGCATTATCGAGGAGGCTCTCAGCACATCGTCCCAGCAGTGGAGCGATGTCATCGGCGTCAACCTCACCGGCGTCTTCAACACCCTGCGGGCCGCGGCACCCGCCCTGGTCGCGCAGGGCACCGGCGGTTCGATGATCGTCACCGCGTCGGTGGCGGGCCTGAAGGCGCAGTCCGCGATCGCTGCCTACAACGCCTCGAAGCACGGCGCCATCGGACTCATGAAATCCTTCGCCCTCGAGCTGGCGCCCTTCGGCATCAGGGTGAACGCGGTGGCTCCCGGCAACGTCGACACCCCGATGATCGACAACGAAGCCATGTTCCAGCGCTTCCGCCCGGACCTTGCCACACCCGGAAAGGCCGACGCCGAACCCGGCTTCGCCGCGATGAACCCGATGCCCGTGCCGTGGGTGGGCAGCGCCGACGTTAGTGAGGTCGTGACGTTCCTGGCCTCGGACGAATCCCGCTACATCACCGGCCAGGCGATTGCCGTGGACGCCGGCCTGCTGCTGAAGTAGGCGTGCCGTTCAGCGGCTGGCGCAGGCTATGCACAGGCGGGCGGTGGGGATCGCGGACAGCCGCTCGTCCCCGATCGGAGCTGAGCACCGCTCACACCACCCGAAGCGGCCCGCCCTGAGCCGAGCGTCCGCCTCGTCGATCTGCACCAGGCGCAGCTGAGCCTGATCGAGCACCGTCGCCAGCTGCGCCCGCTCGAAGGCCACGGTGGTGCCTTCTGGATCGTGTTCGTCGTCGATGTTGCTGTCAGCAGTTGCCGCTGCGATCCCGGCCAGCTCACCGCCGAGGGTGGCGATGTCGGACAGCGCTGATGCTCGGGCCGAGCTGAGCAGCGAGAGCGCCTCATCGTGTCGCACCGCCCCAGCCTACCGAGGCGGCGCCTGTGACCAGGGCAACGTGGCGTGGGCCATCCGCACCGTCAGCCGGTTCGAATCACTGCCATGACCAAGCGATGGCTGCTGCTGCTTCCTGCAGTGGTACTCGGACGAGCCGCCCGCGTGCGGTTATCCGTCGCGCCCAGAAGGCGGCAGTGGGCCGAACGGGGCACCAGCGGGGACTTTCTGCTGGTCGCGCTGGGTGATTCACTCACTCAGGGCATCGGATCCTCCCGAATGGCGACCTCCTGGCTCGGCCGGTACGTCACTCATCTGGAGGCTGCCGACCCGAGAAAGGTGCGGATCGACAACCGCGCGGTGTACGGAGCCAAGATCGCCGACCTGCTCGCGCACCAGCTTCCGCTGCCTTCGAGGGTGGACCGGGTGACGGTGTGCATCGGCGCCAATGACGCCGGGCGCACCGACCCCGGTACCTTCCGCCGACAGCTTCGCCTGGTGTGCGGCCAGTTACCTGCCGGGTCTCTCGTCGGCGACGTCCCCGAGTTCCAATGGGGCCCGCGCGTAGACGCCGCAGCCGAGCTGTCACAGATCGTCCGCGACGTGGTCGCTGAGTTCAGCCACCTGAGCCTGGCACCGGTGCAGAAACACACCGCAGGCATCCGCATTCTCACCGACCTGGCCGGAGACTTCTTCCACCCCGCAGATCGCGGCTACCGTCGGATCGCCGAGGCCTTCATCGCCGCCGACGAGCCGATCACCGCAACCACCGGTGGATCCGCTGGAGCAGCCAGCCCTACACCAGCAGCGCGCCACCGTCGATCGGCAGCGCGATCCCGGTGATGTAGCGAGCCTCGTCCGAGGCAAGGAAGAGCACCGCGTTGCTGACGTCGATGGATTCGGCCCACTCGATGGGCAGCAGGATGGTCGCACCCGACGCCCGGCCGAAGTCCTCGCGGGTCGGCTCGGCGATGTCGGGGGCGAACAGCTTGTACATGCTGTCGTTCTGGATCATCGCGGTGTCCACCTGGGTGGGGTTAACGGTGTTGACCCGGATGCTGTAGTGGGCCAGTTCCTGCGCGAGCGTCTTCATCAGCCCGACGACGCCGTGCTTGGCCGAGACGTAGTGCGACACACCGTTGTAGGAGCGAAGGCCCGCCACTGAACTGGTCAACACGATGGACCCGCCACGGCCGCCGGCGATGAGGTGCGGGATCGCAGCCTTGGCGGTGCGCCACACCCCACTGAGGTTGATGTCGATCATCTCGCCCCAGGTCTCCTACGACAGCTCGTGCGACTGGCCGTTGGACAGGATCCCCGCGTTAGCACTGACGATGTCCAGTCGTCCGAGCTCAGCAACGCCGGCGTCGACGGCTGCCTTCAGCGAGGCGCTGTCACGCACATCTGCGTGGCTGGCGACGATCCGCCGGCCCAGCGCCTCGACCAGCCGCACCGTCTCGGCGAGATCGGCCTCGGTACCCATCGGATAGTCGACGGTGTCGATGTCGCCGCAGTAGTCGACCGCGATGATGTCGGCACCCTCTTCGGCCAACCGCACCGCGTGACTGCGGCCCTGACCTCGCGCAGCTCCCGTGATGAAAGCGACCTTGCCCTCGACCCGACCCGTCATGATGCTCCTCCTGGTTGTGTCCTCTGAATGATCGCTGCTGCTTCCTGCGCAGGGCGATTCGTACTCTGCCGTCCGCCTGCGCCCGCGCTGTGCACGGGTACCTCGAGACGGCGGCTCACTTGATCAACCCGTATCGACGCCGGTCGATCGTGACTGCGACAGCGGCGATGACGACTGCTCCCTTGACGATCAGCTGGGTGTACGGATCGACGGACGTGATGTCCATTCCCGAGCCCAGGATGACGATCACCAACGTACCGAGCAAAGTGCGGTGCGGGCCGCCGACACCACCGGACAACGCGGTTCCACCGACCACGATCGCGGCGATGGAATTGAGCAGGCTCGGATCGGCACCCATCGGCACACCGGTGCTGGCCTGGCCGGTGAAGATGATGCCCGCGACCGCGGCGATGACCCCGGACAACGCGAACACCGACAGCTTCACCGTTCGGACCCGGACTCCGCTGAGCCGGGCGGCCCGCTCGTTTCCCCCGACGGCGTACATGTGCCGGCCGTAGGACGTCATGAACATCAGCAGAGTGAAACCGGCGACCGCCACGATCGCGATGAGTGCACCGTTGGGGATGCCGGGGATGGTGGACTTGTTGACCAGCGTGTTGAGCAGGCTCGAGGTGTAGCTCACCGGACCACCGTGCGAGATGCTGTTGGACACCCCGTCCAGCACCGACATCATGCCCAGCGTGACGAGGAACGAGGGCACCTTGAAGACGGTGGCGATGACACCGTTGATCAGGCCCACCAGCCCGCCGGCGAGCAGCACCGCGACCACCGCGACGAAACCACCGAGGGGATCGACCCATTTGGCGATCAGGATGCCGGCCAGGGTGGCGTTGGCCGCCACCGAGAGATCGATGCCGCCGATCAGGATGACGACCGTGCCGGCCAGAGCCAGCACGGTCAGAAAGGCCATCTGTCG
>JBBQFE010000315.1:0-4457 GCA_038321605.1 Mycobacteriales bacterium
TGTCTACCCCCGTCATCGGACCATCACAACTAGTTGGCGGAACCGATCTCCCAACTGCGACGGGATACCTGATCTTTAGGGCTGTCCGCGGTCCTCGCGCCCGACCCGCCGGTGATGATGCCGCCAGCGTCGTCGCCGCAACGGTGGCTCCCGTCGTCGCGGGCCCACGACCAGCGCAAACAGTCCAATCAGAAACAGTACCGCCGCGGTCAGGAGCAGCATGACCACCGCCCAGTAGGCGACGGTCCTGGCCGGTAGGTAGACGTTCACCAGGAAGCCGGCGACGGTCAAGATGATGGCGCCGAGGAAGTAGCGCGCTGATACGGAGCGCGCTGATGGTGAGATCGGCATAGGTCTCCTCCGCAGGTCCAACTCGTCTGACGCGGCCGATCTTTCACTGGTCTGCCCCAGTGCGCCGCCGCTGCGTTCGCGCCACGGTCGGTGGGTGTGAAGGCACGGCAGGAGCGTGACGTGGCCGGCTGGTGTGAAGAAAGTTCGTCACGGATAGTGGCTGGTCTGTAACGGTGAGTACTGCGTGAGCGATGCCAAGTCACCTACATCACAGTCCGGGGGACCATTGTCATGACCTCACCGCAACCGCCCTACGGCGACACCGCACCACCGACCCCCCAGGACGCGAGAGCACGGGCCAAAGCTGATAAGGCATACCGCAAGGCTTCCCGCCCCTTCTACCGGAAGAAGCGGTTCATCTTCCCGGCCCTGCTCGTCCTTTTGATCATCATTATCGTCCTCGCCAACAAGGGCGGAGGAAGTAGCAGTGGGGGGCACGTGGCTGCAGCCCCAGCTACCGCGTCGGCCGCCGCCCCTGCCCCCGGCGCGACCCCCGAATCGCCCAGTAGTGCTGCGCCCGCCGCGGCGGCGCCGACCACCTATGCGGGCAAGGGCGATGACGTCGTCAAGATCACCAAGGATGCGGGCCCGGCGATCGTGACATTCGATTGCGCCCGCTGCTCCGGCAACACGGTCCTCCAGTCCGACGGCGCCGACCTGCTCCTGGTCAACACCATCGACGGCTACACGGGGCGGCGCCTCATCGACGCCATGGACGGCTCCACGACCAGCACGCTGACCGTGAAGGCCACCGGATCATGGAAGATCACGGTCGCGTCGGGGCTCGCCTCTGCGAAGAAGGGCGACACGTCCGTCAACGGTCACGGCGACGACGTCGCAGTCCTCACCGGCAACATCAGCAAGGCCGCGATCACGAACAAGGGCGGTCAGAGCAACTTCGTGGTTCAGGCCTACAGCACTGGTTCAAGCCTCCCTGACCTCGCGGTCAACACCATCGGCGGATACACGGGCACCGTCCCGGTGCAGGGACCAGTCGCCCTGGCCATCACATCGACGGGAGACTGGACCGTCTCAGGGAGCTGATCCCGTAACGAGAGAGATCTGTCCGCTCGGCGGCGGTAGAAGCAGCAGCGGCAAACGCAGGATCAGGCGGGCACCGACGGTCTCGATCAGGTCCACAACGTCACCGCTCGCTCACATGCGGCACGTGAACAAGGTGCGTCGTCCCGCCCTGGTGGAGTACCCCCCGACGAGGTCCAGGACGGGACGACGCGTGGTGGGCGCGGACCTGGCCGCGGGGACGACGCCGCAACCAGGCCCCGGCGAAAACAAGGGAAGGAGGTCCCTGTCCCGCCGCTCTGCGCCCACGATTTGGTTCAGCCCGCCATCGGGCCGAGAACGGCCGCCCACCTGCGCGCCGCGTCCGCGTTCAACTCCTCCGGCGACATCTTGTGCAACGGGATCGCCGGCTCGGCCTCGATGGCCTCGGTCAGCTTGCGCGCCTTCGCACCGGCAGCCGTCTCCACCGTGGGAGCCACCTTCGGCGCGGGGGTCTGGGTGGCCATCCACGTTTTGAACTGCTCGTCGGTCATGGACCGGGTGGCACCGCGCTCGGCCCCGGTCATCGCCGCGAGCAGCCCGTTCGCGGCCTCCGCGACCTGCGCGTCAGACAACGTGCGACCCGCAGCACGGCGATGCTCGGCGAGGGCCTTCGTATTCCCGACGATCGCCCTCTCCAAGCTCTCGGCGGACGCACGTGGACGGCGCGACGGGGTGTTGGTCATGGGGTTGTCTCCTCGACGGTTCGGGTGCTGCGCTCGGGCAACACCAACGTCTTGCGGATCTGCAGGCACTGGTCGAGGACCTGCGGCCACGCCCTTGCCGCGTTCCCCGCGGTCAGCCCGACCGCCGCCACCGACAACACACACGCCGCAGGATCGACGGAGTGGAGAGCTGTCCCGTCCGCGGCCCGCAGCAGCTGGCTGCCGTAGGGGTTGAGCAGGTCGGGTCGGCGCCCGTCGCGACGGTGCTGGTCCACGAGCTCGCTGAGCGCCGAAGCCGCGTCCGCCACGGCCAGCACGGCCGCTTCCGCGCGCTCGACGCAGTCCAGGAGATCGTTGCTGATCGCCCCGTACTCGGCGACGACCTCGGTCTCAAGCCGGGTCCACGACTTACGGCGCTCCTCCAACTGCTCCTGGCCGGCCGGGGAAATGAGCTCGTTCAGCTCCTCACCGATGCGGTTGATGACGTGCTGGTTGTGTGTGATGCCGGCGTAGTCGCGGGCGGCCTGGGCGTCAGCCAGCGCGGCGCGCGCCTCGGCTATCCGGTCGTGGGCGTCGGCGAGGGCCTGTGATGCGGGTCCCACGGCTCAGCCGTTCCGCGTCAGCGACGTCGAGCGGGTCGAAGATCCACGCGCCGCTGGGAAGCTGGTGACCGGGGAGCTCATCGAGGAGCGCTCGGCGGCGGACAGTCCTCGGGCTGATCCCGAGGCGGGCGGCGACAGCCGCGACATCAAGTTGGGCACGCTCACAGCCTGCGCGGCCCACACCAGGACCAGCGAGGATCTGACCAACACTGGTCAAACCGGGCCTCTGACCTGCACCGACAGAACCGCCCACCTGGCCAGCGTCGGCCACAGCGAGCCACTGCAGGGCCAGGTGCCGCAATTCGCTGACCCGCTCAGCAGCGGACGGGGCGAGCGCTGCCACCCGGTCCCGGTCCAGCAGCGGGAGCAGCTCGGCCGCGTCCTGCGCGGAGATCACCACCGACGCAACGATGATCACCGCAGGCTCCGTCCATCGGAGTGTGACCGCGGATCGGTCACGGCTGGCTCCACAGATCGTTACCTGCCGGCGGAACCGGGGCGATACCGCCCACCGAGAGGTCGGCGCGGTTGTAGGCGAAGCGGCCGACCTGGTGCAGCAACAACGACCCGTCCAGGGCGACCCCCGGCCCGTCGTCGAAGATCCAGCTGTCGCCGGCGAACGCGGTGCTCTGCAGCAACGCCTCAGCGCAGATCGAGATGGCCGTGGCACGGTCGTGGTGACCGGCACCCGAACGGGACGTGTCCAGCCTGTACAGGCCAGGGCTGGTCTCGGCGAACGTCAACCCGCACAGCTCGTCGACCAGCTCGTCGTCATCGGCCGGGATCTCCAACAGCCGGTCGCGGAGCAAGCGGTGCAGGATCATGGCTCGGTGGCTGTTCCCGGTCTGTGTCATCGCCGCGTCCGTGGCAGCGATGCCCTGCCGGCGCAGCGACTGGCTCATCCCGGCGCCCTGGTAGGGGTCCATGATCACCCGGCCGGGGTAGCGCTTCGCCACGGCGGCGATGTAGGCCTCGACCTGGTCCATTGGCACCTGGACCTTACGGCTCGGCTTCCAGACCGCGAGCCGGTCAACCACCAGGACACGACGGTCACCGTCGGGACGGATGTGGCAGGTGGCGACCACGGTGAAGTCACTGACCACCGACAGGTCGACACCGTGCGTGTAGTTGGCGCCGCGCACCGGGTCCAGGTCGCCCTCGGCACGCCGGCACGCCATCACCGCGTCCCGGCTGACCAAGACGTTCTCGCTGTCGGTCCACTGGTTGAGGAACAGCCGGGCGAACACGCTCTCCGGGAGCGCTGCCCGCTGCTCGGCCAGCCGCTCCTCCGATGCCCATGACGGTGGTCCCACCGCCTCCGACGTTCTCCACAACGGTGAGGCGCGGGCGTGCTCCAACGCGGCATAGGACCAGTGAGCGGGCGATCCGGCGCTGGTCAGCAGCACCATGCGAGCGCCCGGCACCTTGCCCATCGCGGTGCGCAACGCCTCGAACAGACGCTTCGGCTGCCGGGTCTCACCCCACTGGCCCACCTCGTCGACGATCAGGAACGCCGGCCGCAAACCCCACGCACCGGCAGCGTCGGCGGCGAGGATCTCCAACGTGGCACCGGTCCGGGTGCACAACGCCTTGCCCTCCGTGATCACGAACGCCGCGGCGATCTCGGGTGTGCGTTCGACCAAACCACGCAGCGCGTCCAACAAGATGGCGGCCTGCCCGGAGTCGGACGCCACCGCGTAGGCGCGGGCACCCGGCCCGAGCTGGCATATCATCACCGCGATCGCGATACCGGCCAGGTCGGTGGTCTTCGATCGGCCGC
>JBBQFE010000316.1:0-4445 GCA_038321605.1 Mycobacteriales bacterium
CAGCGTCGACGTGCGGGCCTGCTCAGGCTGGCCGCGATCGGCGCGGCGGTTGTGATCAGTCTGTCGGCCGCACCCGGCGCCGCCGAGGCCCGCGCCGCCGGCTCGGGAACTGCTCAGCCAACGACCTCGACCGTCCGATCCGGCACCACGTTGCCCCGGGTGCCAGCACGTTTTCTGACGACGGCGGCCAGCGCGTCGCCTGGGCAATCCGGCAACGCTCTGCCGCGACCGCACGCGCTACGCAACAGACTGATCCTGCTCGGCTCGCTGCTGCTCATGGCAGGCGCGGTGTTCGCCGGCTGCCGTGCTCTGATCTGGCTGATGCGCCGCAAGCTCGGCCTGTGACATTGCTGGCTGTGACCCTGCCGCCTACTGACCCTGCCGCCTACTTCGTTGCCGCCGATGTGGGCACCGGTCAGGCGTGCAGGCCACACTCGGTCTTGTCGAAGCCGGACCAACGGCCCGCGCGGGCATCCTCGCCCGGCAGGATCCGACGCGTGCACGGACCACAACCGATCGAGCCGTAGCCGTCGGAGAGCAGCGGGTTCACCAGGATGTTGTTCTCGGCGATGTAGGCAGCGACCTGCTCGTCGGTCCAGGCAGCTATCGGGTTGAGCTTAACCATCTCGCGCTTGTCGTCCCACGCGATGACGGGCACGCCCACCCGGTTCGGCGAGTCCGCGCGACGCAGCCCTGATGCCCACGCCTGATAAGGCGCCAGGGCTCGTTCGAGCGGCTCGACCTTGCGCATGGCGCAGCAGGCATCAGGATTGCGCGCATGCAGCTTCGGACCGTGCAGCGCGTCCTGCGCGGCGACGGTACGCAGTGGCAGCATGGTCTTCACGGTCACGTCGAGGGTCGCGGCGACCGCGTCGCGCATCCCGATGGTTTCGGCGAAGTGGTAGCCAGTGTCGACGAATACGACGCTCACACCTGGCAGCACTGATGCTGCCAGGTGGGGGAGGACCGCGTCAGCCATGGAGGAGGTCACGCACCAGTCGGTGCCGAAATGATCTGTCGCCCACTGCAGAATCTCGATCGCAGACGCGGCTTCGAGATCGCCTGCGTCGCGTTCGACCAGGGTGCGTAGGTCTGCTCTGCATTCGAGGGAAGCGGTCACGAGCTCTGGTCTCCAATCCGGGTATCGGTGGTCCAGTCCGAGGCAATGCCCAGGTATTTCAGGGCAAACACTCTTTGGCAGGCGCCGCAACGCCATTGCCCATGGGTCTCGCTGAAGGGTCGCAGGTTCTCATCCGCGCAGTACGGACAATGGAACGGTGCCGCGCGCTCGGTCATTCCCGATCTCCCGACATCTACAGCAACCAGTCTTCATCGGCGCGTACCACGTAGCTGGCGAACGTCTCGCCGACTTCTCTGCGCTCGGTGTACCCGCGCAGGATTCGCTCGGCGTAATCAGGCGCATCCTCCGCCAACACCTTCAGGCCCCGGAACTTGCGACCGAAGGCAGCGTCGGTACCCAGCTGGCCGCCGAGGTGGATCTGGAACGCCTCGGCGTCGGTGAAGGACCCGTCGTCCTGACGCACTTTCTGAACGATTCCCTTGAAGCCGATGTCCGCGATCTGAAAACGAGCGCACGAGTTCGGACAACCGTTGACGTTGATGGTGATGGGTGTGTCGAACTCGGGAAGCCGTTTCTCCAGCTCGCCGCGGACCACTTCGGCACGACCCTTGGTCTCGACGATGGCAAGTTTGCAGAACTCGATGCCCGTACAGGCGATGGTGCCGCGGTGGAATTTGGACGGTCGCGCTGACAGCCCGATGGTCTCCAGCTCGTCGGCCAGGGCATCGGCCCGCGCCGGTGCGACGTCGAGAATCACCAGTCCTTGTTGGGCTGTTGTGCGAACACGCCCGCCCGACGATCCGAAGTCCGCTGCGAGCTCGGCCAGTTTCGCCAGCGCGGTGCCGCTGGTCCGACCGGACTTGGTCGTTGCTCCGACTGCGATCAGCCCGTCCTGCTGGGTGATGAACCCGATGTGGTCACGATGCGCGGGCGATGCATCCGGTGCCACGCCGTCCGCGAGGCGATACTCGAGGTATTCCGTCTCGAGCACCTCGCGAAACCGCTCCGGGCCCCAGTCGGCCATCAGGAACTTGATGCGGGCGTGATTCCTCGAGCGCCGGTAGCCGTAGTCCCGAAAGATCGAGCAGACGCCCTCCCAGACCGCGGACACCTGATCGGGTCGTACGAAAACCCCTACCCGTTTGGCGAACATGGGGTTCGTGGACAGGCCACCACCGACCCACAGGTCATACCCCGGCTCGCCGTCAGGACCGATCACTCCGACGAAGGCGATGTCGTTGATCTCGTGGTTGACGCAGTGCTGCGTACAACCAGAGATCGAGGTCTTGAACTTTCGGGGAAGGTTGGAGAACGCCGGATCACCGACGAACCTGTCGCGCACTTCGCGCAGCACGGCGCTGCCGTCGAGGATGTGGTCCGAGGCCACACCCTCCAGCGGGCACCCGAGCATTACCCGTGGCGTATCTCCGCAGGCCTCCGTGGTGTCCAGGCCGACGGCTTCCAGCCTTTCCCAAATAGTGGGAACGTCCTCGACCCGAATCCAGTGCAGCTGAACGTTCTGACGGTCGGTTATGTCGGCGACATCTCGACCGAACTCGGTTGAGATGTCTGCGATGACCTTCAGCTGCGCCGAGCTGAGCTGCCCGCCGTCGATCCGGATTCGGAGCATGAAGAACCTGGCTTCGAGCTCTTCCGGTTCCAGGATCGCAGTCCGTCCACCGGGGATGCCCTGCGCGCGCTGGGTGTAAAGACCGAACCAGCGGAATCGACCACGAAGGTCACCAGGATCTATGCCGTCAAATCCGGTGTACTGGTAGGTGTCGATGATCCGCTGCTTGACCAGCAGCCCATCGTTGTCACGCTTACTACGTTCGTTCGGGTTCAGGGGCTCGCGATAACCGAGTTTCCACTGACCTTGACCCTTGCCCGCTGCCATGCGCGGATGATCCCTTCAAACCTGCGGAGCCGGCCGACGACCGGAGTGCACTACTCCTAGAACAAACTGGAGAGGGCACGCTCAACAGGCGGCGCCTGCCACCCGGAGAAGATCGATGTGGCGGCGCGACGTCAGCAGCATTCGGCCTGGGCGCACCGGTTGATGGTGTCACACCACGCGCCTAGAGTCGAAGCCGAAGGGCCTGCGTCACACATTCTCCCCACTTTCAGGGACAATACGCCGGGTACCGTCCCATAGATTGGGATCACTGAGGCGGTCCAGGATTCTGCGGCCCGGGATTCTGCACGCCGTCTGGTGCTGGTGGGTACTGGGCTTGTGGGTACTGGGCTTGTGGGTACTGGGCTTGTGGGTACTGGGCCGGTGGGTACTGGGCTTGTGGGTACTGGGCTTGTGGGTACTGGGCTTGTGGGTAGTGGGCTCCTTGGTACTGCTGGTAGTCGGGCCCGAACCCCGGCAACGGTTGGCCGCCGGGAACCAGAAGCGGCTGAGCTGGGCCGCCCTGCGCACCCGGCTGCCCACCGTGCTGCGCAGCGCGCCGCGCGGCCCGCCGTCTCCGCCGAATCAGAAACACGATCAATACCGCCAGCAGCAGTACCGCCGCGAGCGCGATGATCCACAGTGTCCGACCGCCCGCTGCCGTGCTCGAGGTGCCGTCGGCCACCGTCGCGAAGTTGATCTTGCCCGCAGCGTCAGGCGTGAAAGTGACTGAATTCCCGTCCACCTTTCCGGCGCTGGACCTGACCTTGCCGGGAAAGCTGAACTGAAAGGAGATCTTCGCCGACTTCAGCAAGCTGGAGGTCGCTGCCGAGGGATCGGACTGCGAGGAGGGGAAGCCAGATGGGAGCAGGCTGTTGAGGTCGGAGGGGAAGCCGGACGGGAGCAGGCTGTTGAGGTCGGACGGGAAGCCGGACGGGAGCAGGCTGTTGAGGTCCGTCGGGAGTCCAGAGGGGGCTCCGGCGGTGGCCGAAGGCGGGATAAGACCTCCCGAGGTGCCTCCCGTCCCGCTACCGGAACCACCGCCCAAGGCGTTGCTGGACGCCGCTTCGGCCAGGTTGAAGGATCCGCTCAGCCGGTAGGTGGCACCGACGTGCTCGAGCCTGAGCGCCGCGGCACCGTCGGATGAGCTGCCCGAATTGAAGTCCGCGAGGCTGATATGGGAGAAGGTGCATTCCACGCCCACGTAGGTGCCGTCATCGAAATCTTTCGACGTCGTCTTCGCGTTCCCGATCTTGCACGGCTCACCGCTCTTGAGTTGGGTCAGCAGCGCGGCCTGTCCGCCAGCGAGGGCGGCCATCGATTTCGAGACACCGAAGCGGCTGGTGCCGGACACGGTGCCGTCGCTGTTCACCTGTGCCTTGAGCTGGACGGTGAAGCAACCGGTCAGCAGAAAGACCGAGAGCAGGAGCGCTCCCACCAGGACCAGTCGACTCCTGGGCGCGGTGTTGG
>JBBQFE010000317.1:0-4435 GCA_038321605.1 Mycobacteriales bacterium
CCACCCTGGACGAAGACCCCGCCGGCGGTGTCGGGGAGTCCGGCGAGATCGGCGATCCAACGCAGCGCCTGATTCTCCGCGAATACCGCGCCGGAGCCTTCGAGCCACGAGCCGCCGTAGACACTCGATGCGCCGACCAGCATGTCGAAGGCGGCGGCTGCCTTCGTGGGAGCGCCGGGAATGAAGGACAGGTAGCGAGGGTGATCCACTGACAGGCACGCGGGCGCCAGCACGTGTTCCCACAGTTCGGTGGCCCGGGCGGCGCCGAGGCCGGTCTCGGTCACGGTGTGACCCGCGGTCGCCATCAGCTCCTCGGGGGTGAGCGACACGTCCAGCGGGGCCTGCATGGCGAGCCGATCGAGGCAGAGGTCGGCCAGCGATCGCGCCAGTGCGGCGCTGGCATCGGTGTAGGTGTGCACGGCGCGAGCCTAGACAGCGGTCGCCACCGTTGGCGACGGGCGGTGGCTGCCGAGGCGGGAACGTGAGAGGCTGCTGAGGCGTTAAGGCAGTGCACAGCGGAACCTGCCAGGGTTCGTTCATCAGCCAGAGTGGCTGAGGGACAGCTGCAGAAAAAGGTGATCGTGCCGATGACCACGCTGAATCTCGGTGTGGCTAGTTCGATGGGCGGGCACACCGCCCGCGAGATGAGCGCTGCCCCTAAGCAGGCCGTTGAGGCCGCCGACTGGGTGGCGCCGTCCTGGGATGAGATCGTCCGCACGCACGCAGACCGGGTCTACCGACTGGCCTACCGCCTGTCCGGCAACCGGTCAGATGCCGAGGACCTCACGCAGGAGACGTTCGTCCGCGTGTTCAGGTCGCTGGCCGACTACACGCCGGGAACCTTCGAGGGCTGGTTGCACCGCATCACCACCAATCTCTTCCTGGACATGGTCCGGCGTCGGCAGAAGATCCGCTTCGACGCGCTGTCCGATGACGCCCCCGAGCGGCTTGCCTCTGACGAGCCCGGCCCGGAGCGCGCCTTCGAGCAGAACAACCTCGATCCTGAGATCCAGCGCGCGCTGGGCGCCCTGCCGGCCGATTTCCGGGCCGCCGTGGTGCTCTGTGATCTCGAGGGCCTGACCTACGAAGAGATCGCGCTGACCCTGGGTATCAAGGTCGGCACGGTCCGCTCCCGCATCCACCGTGGACGGGTGCTGCTGCGTGAGGCACTCGCCCACCGCGCGCCTGGAGTGCGCCCGCTCGAATCCACCGGTACCGGAGCAGTGAACTAACCGATGTCCGTCCCCAGCGTTTTCGGCCTACCGCATCTGTCAGAAGATGCAGTGGCCGCCTTCGCTGACGGCGTGCTCGGTACTGCGGCATCGGCCCGGGCGGCTCGGCACTGCGTGGAATGCCGCGAGTGTGCCGACGCCGTTCGGGGCCAGCGCGAGACCGCGATGATGTTGCGCTCGGCGGCCGCACCGTGCCTGCCGACCGGGCTGATGGACCGGCTGGCCGGACTCCCGATGTCGACCAGCCTGCCGCCGACCCGGGGCCTGCCCACCGCGCTCGGAGCAGACGGAATCCCGGTGTTCGTCGCGTTCGACCCCAGGCACTCCGACAGCGCGACTGAACGTGCGGTTGACGATCGGCCCGACGCAGGATCTGCCAGCTTCACCATCCCGCCGCCGATCCCGGCCGCCAGCCTGCCGCCGGTGGACCCGCCGACGGTGACCGCCGCGCACACCCACACGTTGTTCGGGCTGCGCCGGGGCGTGCTGCCGATCGGCCTGATCGCCTCAGCCGCTGCGGTGGTGCTGGTGGGAACCCTGGGCGGCCAGATGCAGAGCGCTTCCGGGGACGCCGGCCACAACGCACCGGCGGCCGGTCTCGTCGGGGCCACCCAATCTCCCAGCGGCCAGCGCGCGCCCACCAGCCCGGCGCCCGCATCGAGCTTCGCCACCCAGAACGTGCTTTCGGTTCCCGTCGGCCCGCAGCCGTCGGCTTCCCCCGCACCGTAGGAGCCCGCGCCAGCTGAGAACTGGTCGAGCAGTTCCACCCGGAGTGGTCGGACCCGGGCCGCTCGGGCAGACTCAGAGCAGGCACCCGCGCGGGGCCTGCGAGCCGGTCACCTGATCGGCGGCGACTGCTGCGCCCATCGGAGGGCATGTGAGCGACGAGGCCGACGGTTCGGAGTTCGGGCGTCCGGACGGAACCAGCGGATCGTTCGCCGACCGTGTCACGGCCCCGGCGCACCGTCCGACGGCGCCGCCGGTGCACCCACGCGATCACGCCAGCTTCGCTGCGCCGGCCGGCGGGGACGTTCCGTTCGATCCCGCCCCCGGCGACCGGTTGCCGCCGCGGCACGGCCGCACCCTCGAGACCGTCCCGCGCGCGCTGACCGAATCCTTCGGCGGCGACGGCAGCGGCGAACCGTTCGATCCGGTTCCTGGTACCCGACTGCCTGCCACCAAACCCGGTCCGACGTCGCCGTGGTGGAAAGAGGGTGCCGCCACCGACCCGTGGCGCGATCCGCTGTCGCCGTACTGGATAGCCGGGCCGCCGGTGTTCGACGACGATCATGCGATCGGCATGGGCGAGCCTGTCGAGGACGGGGACGACGAAACACCGGCCGACGCCAAGGCGGCCAAGGGTCAGCGTGGTCGGTTCGGTCTCTCGACGCTGGCCATCGTGCTCGTCGCCGGTCTGGTGGCCGGGATCGTCGGCGGCGGTGTCGGCTGGTGGGTGTCCGAACGGGCCCACCGGATCCTGACCGACTCCAACATCAAGATCGCCCAGGTGCAGACCCCGATCAGCCGTCCGGTGGGTTCGGTGGCCGAGATCGCCCAGCGGGTCAGCCCGGCGGTGGTGTCGATCGACGTGCGGACCGCCGACCTCTCCGGCTCCGGCTCCGGCGTGATCATCGACAAGGCCGGCTACATCCTGACGAACAACCACGTGGTGTCCTTCGGCGAGAAGGCGACGATCCGGGTGGTGTTCGCCGACAAGTCCTCAGCACCCGGCCGGGTGGTCGGCACCGATCCGGTGAACGACCTGGGCGTCATCAAGGTCGACAAGACTTCGCTCACCGTCGCCACGCTAGGCGACTCCGGCCAGCTGGCGGTGGGGGACCCGGTGATCGCCATCGGAGACCCGCTGGGGCTGCGCGGCACCGTCACCGCCGGCATCGTCTCGGCATTGAAGCGTCCGCTGCGCCTCACCGGTGAGAACGGCAACCCCGACGCCACCATCGACGCCATCCAGACCGACGCGCCGATCAACCCCGGCAACTCCGGCGGCGCCCTGGTCAACGGTGCGGGCGCGGTGATCGGCATCAACACCGCGATCCTGTCGCTGGGGCAGTCGGCCAACGGCGGCCAGGCGGGCAGCATCGGCGTCGGCTTCGCGATTCCGATCAACACCGCGGCCAAGGTCGCGCAGCAGTTGATCCGGACCGGCAAGGTCGTGCACGCAGACCTCGGGGTGAGCAGCCGGGCCGTGACCGACGGGAGCCGGGACGGCGCCTACCTGGTCCAGATCCAGGCCGGTGGCCCGGCGGACAAGGCCGGCCTGAAAGAAGGCGACGTCGTCACGTTGTTCGAGAAGTCGTTGATCGATTCCGGCGACGCGCTCACGGTGGCGGTGGCCGAATCGGACCCCGGCAGGGTGGTCACCCTCACCTATGTCCGCAAGGGCATCTCGGCTCAGGCCAAAGTCACACTGGGATCGCGATGAGCACGGGCATAGGCTGAGCCGGTGTTCAACATCGGTCCACTGGAGTTCCTGGTACTGGGCGCCGTCGCCCTGATGGTGTTCGGCCCCGACAAGCTGCCTCAGCTGACCAAGGACGCGGCCCGGATGCTGCGCACGCTGCGCGACATGGCTCAGGGCGCCCGCAGCCAGCTGACGAACGAGCTGGGACCGGAATTCGCCAACTTCGACCTGAACTCGCTGAACCCGAAGGCCGCGATCCGCAACGCGTTGCTGTCCGATGACGAGGACTTCTCGGCGATGAATCCCAAGGACATCCTGCAGCGCGCCCTACGCGGTGAGGACGAGCCGACGACCAAGAAGCCCACCGCCGCGAATCCGGCGTCGGCCGGGCCGGTCCTACCCAGCGCCGCTCCGCTGGCAGCCGGCGAGACCGCGCCGTACGACGCAGACGCCACCTGAGGCGCTACTTTCCCGGCGTTACTTTCCGGCTGGTGCCAACCCCAGCGAACGCCCGACCAGGCTGGTCTGACGGGCAGCCAGCGTCGCCGCGATCTGCTGGAACGACTGGGCAGCGGCAGAGTCGGGCTGGCTGAGCACGATCGGCGTGCCGTCGTCGCCGCCCTCACGTACCGCGACGTCGATCGGAACCTGGCCCAGCAGGCCGACCTTGGTGCCGGTGAGCGCGGTCAGCGACTCGGCGACCGCGGCACCGCCGCCCGAGCCGAACAGCTCCATCCGCGAACCGTCCGGCAGCTCCAGCCAGCTCATGTTCTCAACGACG
>JBBQFE010000318.1:0-4430 GCA_038321605.1 Mycobacteriales bacterium
ACCGCGACGGCTGAGCTGGCCGGGACCAGCACCAGCGCCAGCTACGGTGCGCCCTACAACAAGGCCGGTCCCGGACAAGACCTCGGACCTCTGCATCTACAGCGCTGGGGCGGGGTCCGCATCCCGATCGACAGCGCCCGCGACCTAGTGCTGGGACCGCTCGGGACCGTGACCGGCAACCGTGCCCTCACCACTGCGCTAGCAGCATGGCGCGGCGGCACAAGCGACGAGCAGACCACCTGGGCCAGCACCTACTCCGACGCCCTCGCCGCGGTGCCTGACGGGGACCCCGCCAAGGTCGCCGCCGGAAGCTACGGCCCCGTCCCCGTCCTCGCCGGTAGCTTCCTCACCCTCGCCGAGAGCGGCGGACTGGAAGGATTGCTCACCTCATCGAGCACCTTCTACGTCAGCAACGAAACCAAACCGTTGCTGCTTCTAGCCGACGGTGCCTACTTAGAAGACGTCGCCCGCGCTGACCATCTCGGTGGTGACCAGTGGGGAATGATGAATGAAACCGGCAACTACCCCGGTCAACCCTGGATGTGGCTCTACACCTTCTGGTACCAAGTCAAACCCTTCTCCACCTCCGGCAACGCCGACGCCCTCGTCTGGGGACTGATGGCCCTGCTCACGCTAATTTTCGTCCTCATCCCCTACATCCCCGGACTCCGGTCGCTGCCCCGCCACCTGGGCGTTCACAAACTGATCTGGCGGACCCCGTAGGAGTTGAGGCAGCACCCCAACTGGACCCTCACACTGCGGGTGTCCCTCTAGGGATTCGCTTGCGGGCACCAAGATCGCCAGTCCCGATCAAGATCAACCGACCGGTTCTGCCGATCAGCATGCAAAGCCGTCGTTGCGTCAGTCGGGATCTGTGGGTGCTGAATCGTCTCGCTGGGCGTCGTGACCGAGGAGGTCGTTGATGCGGCGACGCAGGTCTTGTTGGGCGGCGACATCGTGCACATCTCCGAGCAGCTCCGCCAGGGTCCTTAGTGCGAGGACGTTGACGTCGAAGTCGTGCTCGGCTTTGACGCGGTCTCGTTCGGCGGTGCGGTTCTGGCTGAGCAGGATCAACGGGGCGGCGTACGCGGCCTGGGTGGAGAACAGCAGGTTGAGCAGGATGAAGGGGTACGGATCGAATTCTCGGCTGTGGAGGTAGTGCAGCGCGGCATAGCTGTTGTAGCCCAACCACAGGACAATCAGAATGGTTTGGGTGATGATGAAAACCCAGGATCCGAATACCGCTGTTACCCGGTCTGCGACCCGTGGCCCTAGCGCGAGGTCGTCGTGGCGGGCCTGGTTGGCCGGTGCCCTGTGGTGAAGCGGACGCACGCTCCGTGCGGATCGGCGGGGAGTTGTCGGCGGCGGCGATGAAGGCGTCATAGCAACCGTCTACCGTCCTCTGACCCGCGCAGTCACATCGGGGTGCCGCATGAGGTGTCCGATGGCAGAGCCGGTAACGCAGTTCGGACCACACAACCATCTAGGCGGCATGGTTGTCGGTAGCCGGTTCGAAGGTGACGGCGGTGAACGGACCGAACGCGATCCTCTGATGGGGTCCCCACCCAGTCACCGCGCTGCATCGTTCGGCGAACGCGGGCACCGTCGCCTTGGACAACGGCCGATTCGACGTTCGCCTCAAGGACCCCTACCCCGACCGGTCAACCAGCCCGTCCGGGAAGCACTCGTGGGGTCGCAAGCCTCGGATGCGTCGGTCAGTTGCCGGCATGTCTGCCCCGGATGGGCACGTCCGTCTGACTAGCGCTCAAGACTCGGCTAGGTCGATTCGACTGCGTCGATACCGCCGCTGAGTTCGGTCCCGATCAGGTGATCTGCGAATCGGTCGGGACAACCGGCGGCCAGTCCTCTCAACTTGTCGAGCAGTCATACAAGATGTGACCGAAATCGGGCAGCCGGACACTCGCTATAGCTAGTCCCTGGCCGAATCGATCGTGGAAGCGACCGGTCGTCACGTCTGCGTCCATGGGCAAAGTACGCAAGCAGGGGATCCAGTACTCGACCACGTGGGTCGCGTTGATCGACTGCTGCAACCCGACGAGTTCTAAGTGGGCCTGAGACCGCGATCGACGCTGCAGGACCGATGCTTTCGAGAGCGCGCTGCGGCCGCCACTAGTTTGTTGTACGCCGACAGACTGCCCGCACGGTTGCATGCGGTGACGCGAAGAGGAAGCTTGCTATCCGAGGGCTATCGTCATCCACCGTGGGCGGCGGATCGCCGGTCGTGGTCTGGTCAACCGTTGTGTCGCCCGTTGCGACGAGAAGCCGAAGGGTGTCATGAGCGGGAGCTACCGGTCGGAGCTTTCCTCCGGCGAGGAGCGGGTGGTTCCCGCCACGTGGGCCGGCGCGGTCCCGGTAGCGGGCGGCATCGCTCCGCGGATCCGGATCGGACGCAGTCGATGGTTCAATCTGCTGTGGCTGCTACCCATCGGATTCTTGTTGCTCATCGTCGGGGTCGCGTCAGCCAAGGGTCTGCGCAACGTCGGATCGGTTGAGCACTTCATTGTTCGGCATCCGGGCGTGGTCGACTCCGGTGCTGGGCCACAGAGCGCTGCGCTGCCGATCTGGATCGGGGTGCAGCATTTCTTCAACCTGTTCCTGCTGATCTTCATCATCCGGTCGGGCATTCAGATCCTCAGTGACCACCCGCGGCTGTACTGGACGAGACACAGCACGCCCGGGAGGGACTGGTTCCGCGTCCAGAAGCCTGTCCCGGAGGATCCGTTGTGGACGGCTAAACAAGATTCGATCAGCTTGCCCGGTCAGGTTGGGCTGCCCGGGATCCGGCATTCGATTGGTCTGGCCCGGTGGTGGCATCTGGGCGTCGACACGCTCTGGCTGGCCAACGGGATCGTCTTCTATGTCCTGCTGATCACGACCGGCGAGTGGCGGCGGGTGACACCCACGAGCTGGTCGGTGTTCCCGAACGCGGTGTCGGTGGGAATCCAGTACCTGTCGTTGAGCTGGCCCGCCGAGTCGGCCGGCGGTTCCTACAACAGTCTGCAGCTGTTGGCGTACTTCATCACGATCTTCATCGCCGCGCCGCTGGCGTTCCTTACCGGCCTGGGCATGTCGCCGGCGTTGTCCACGCGGTTCACCCGGGTCAGCTCCGTACTGAGCATTCAGACCGCCCGTTCCCTGCATTTCCTAGTGTTGGTCTGGTTTCTGTTCTTCATCACGGTGCATGTCGCCCTGGTGTTCACCACCGGCCTCCTGCACAACCTCAACCACGTCTACGCCAGCCGTATTGACAGCAGCTGGGCCGGGTTCTGGGTCTTCGCCGCGTCGATGGTGGTCGTCGTGGTGGGTTGGGTCGCCGCTACCCCGTTCACCTTCCGTCACCCGCGGGTGGTGCAGCGCGTCGGGTTCGCACTCGTCGGGCCCGCCCAGCGACTGTTTGAGCATCTGGATGCTGCCCCCGGCCAGTACGCCGAGGCCGACATCTCCCCGTACTTCTGGCACAACGGCGCGTATCCCACGTCAGAGCAGTACCTTGCACTGCAGGCCGGCGCGTTCGTCGACTATCGGCTGCGGATCAACGGGCTCGTGGACAACCCGGTCGAGCTCGACCTCAGCCAGTTGCGCGCGCTGCCTCATCATGAGCAGATCACCCAGCACTTCTGCATCCAGGGCTGGTCGGGCGTCGCGAAGTGGGGTGGGGTGTCGATGCAGACGATCATGACCCTGGTCCGTCCCCGACCGGAGGCGAAGTGGGTGGTCTTCTACTCCCTCGGCGACGGGCCCGACGGCGGCATCTACTACGACGCGCACCCGATCGAGCAGATGAACTACCAGCTGACGATGCTCGCCTACGACATGAACGGACAACCACTGTCTTTCGGCCACGGAGCGCCGCTGCGGCTGCGCAACGAGATCCAGCTCGGCTTCAAACAGGTCAAGTGGATCAAAGGTATCGAGTTCGTCGCCCACTACTCCGAAATCGGCGGTGGCTACGGCGGCTACAACGAGGACCACGAGTTCTTCGGCTACCGCCAGTCCATCTGACCAGCACATGTCATCCCCCACCCCCGGCCGGTTCAATCGGTCCGCCCGAGAAAGAAGTCTGCATGGAAAAGTCCTCACTCACCGCTCTGGCACGTCAACAGCTCATCCACGCCCGGACCGCGTCGGCGGGGCGCAGCGCGCAGACTGTCTACGGCGGTCATGAGCATGTGCTGCGCCAGACGCTCATCGCGCTGCTCAGCGGCCAGCACCTCGAGGAGCACGAGAACCCCGGCGAGGCGACCGTGCATGTCCTGCACGGGCGGGTGCGGCTCCGCCACGGTGACACGACATGGGAAGGCACCCCCGGGGACCTGCTCGTCGTACCGGACGCACGGCACAGCCTCGAAGCCCTGGAAGACTCCGCTGTGCTGCTCACCGTCGCAAAGCTGCCCAGTACGACGACGTCG
>JBBQFE010000319.1:0-4427 GCA_038321605.1 Mycobacteriales bacterium
GCGGGTCAGCTGTGGTGTGGGAGTAGGCGTTGTAGCTGGGCGCGGAACAGTGCGTCGTCTTGGAGCAGTTCGCGGGGCAGGCTGCCGGTGACGGCGAGCAGGACGGCGCCTTGGACCAAGGTGTAGGCCTGCAGCAGGAACATCAGCAGCTGCGGGTCGCGGGGCACGTTTGCTGCGTCGGCCCAGCGCCGAAAGTGGGCGCGCAGCGCGGCCGGGACGGGCGGGCCGGCAGGCAGGTCGATCTCGCCCGACGCGACGGCGGAGGCCAGGGGGTCGGTGAGCGCGCGCACGGCGCGGTCCTTGGCGTCCAGGAGTCCGGTATGGCCCTTGAGGCGGGTGGCGGTCGCGCTGTGCGCGAGCTGGAACTGCTCGGGATGGGTCATCGCCCAGGTCCGGTAGGCCAGCGCTGCGGTGGTCCAGGTATGCGCGCGGGTGGAGCGTCGCTTGCTCGCTTGCACGATCGCGGCGGTGAGTTCGTTGAAGGCATCGACGATGAGTGCGGTGAGCAACTCGTCGCGTGAGGCGTAGTAGTAATGGACTCCGGCCGACGCCATGCCGAGCCGGGTGGCGATGCCGCGCAGCGTGACTCCGTCGGGCCCCGACTCGGCCAGCAGCAATAGCGCGGCGTCGCGGATCTCGACCAGCGTGGCCTCGCGCCGCTGCGCGCGGCGGGTCGGCGGTTCGGTCGAAGGCACCGGTCAAGACTAGAACGCGGTCAGCCGGTGGCCGGCGACTGTGTGTCGCTGGCTGGCGGCGGCCCGGCCTCGACCCGCTGCACCAGGTTGTCCATGGCCACCCGCATCCCCTGCTCGAACCGGCGCTGCATCAGCGGGCGGTACATCCAGGCCAGGGGGCCAGACACCTCGGCGCCGTGCGTAATGCGCAGCCGGCCGTCGGGCAGATCGCGCAGCTGGTGCGTGAACGCGAACTTCGCGCCGGGAGCCGAGGACACCTCGGTGTAGCTCACCGGGCGATTCACCTCGGTGTACACGAAGCGCGCGGACGGACCGCTGACCGGATGGTTCCGGCCTCGGCTGCCGACCTCAATCGGCCCATCGGACTCGATCCGCTTGATCAACGGGTCCCAGGACGGCGCATCGTCGGTCGCCTCATACCACGCCCACACCGTCTCTTCGTCAGTCCGGGCGTCCCCGGAGACCTCAACGTTCCACATAGTCACTCCGTCCACTCGACAAGCAGCAATCGATATTTGAGCAGCGCTAAAACTATACCTCAGGGCGGCGTATCGCAGATGGCAAGCCCGCAACCGCGCACTCACGCCGCCGGCATGATCGGGCGTTGTGGGATCACGAAATGGCGCTATCGCCGATTGATTGAGCCGCGTCTTGAGAGCCGCACCGCTGGCGGGGTTCAAGAAGTACTGACGACCGACCGCACCGCGCTTTACGCGGGTGTGGGGGTAGATCCCACCGTTTTGTAGCGGCCGACCGCGCGCGACGGCTGCCCTTCGTCGGCGGTTGGACCAGCTGGGCGCCGCCGCCGCGCCAACTTGTCTCGTAGCGCTAAAGCGCCTGGCGCGCGGTGATGTACTTGAGCAGGAGGTCTTGATGCCCCGGACCGCGATGGTGAGCGTGCGGGATAAGCAGGTGCGTGCCGTTGAGTTAGCCCGTGCCGGGCATTCCTACGACCAGATCGCTGAGCAGCTAGGTTATGCCAACCGCAGCTCGGCGTGGCGACTGGTCCGAGGCGGTCTTGACGCAGCCGTGGCCAAGTCCTCTGAGGACTACCTTCACGCCGAACTAGGCCGACTGGACGCCCTCCAATCGGCCTTCTGGGATCAGGCTCTGCTCGGTGACCTGACCGCGGCCACGGTCGTTTTCCGAGTGATCGGGCAACGCTGCCGGCTGCTCGGCCTTGACCGGGCACCTAAACAGGAGGCGGTCCCGTGCATGGTGGTGTGCCCGCTAGCTGCGGCAACCAGAGATGCAACCGCGGAAGCTGGCAATGACTGAGATCGGCCACGCCACGGGGGTGTCCACGTTGGTGATCCAGGTGAGCGGCGTCCCTGCACCGCAGGGCAGCAAGAGCTTCAAGGGACTGCGTGCCGGAAAGCCGGTGTTGGTGGAGTCCTGCACAGCGGTGGCGCCGTGGCGGGCGGCGGTGGTCCTGGCGACGACGCTGGCGATGCGAACGTCCGGCGGGAGGATGATCGTTGGTCCGAGCAAAGTGGTGATCGAGTTCTACCTGGCACGTCCAGCATCAGCACCGAAGCACCGCACAGTTCCCGACCGTCGACCGGACCTGGACAAACTCCTCCGCTCCACCCTCGATGCCCTCACCACCGCCGGCGCCATCGAAGACGACGCCCGCATCGTGGAAATCATCGCCCGCAAGCACTACGCCCTACGGTCCCCTGGTGCCCACATAACACTGCGCAGCGCCCGACCCGTCGCCGCTGGCTGATGAGCTAGCCCGCGCAAGGGTCTGTGGTAGACCTGTTCTACGAAAATGGAACGGGACCTGAGTGGTCAGCATGTTGATGTTAGGCAGACTTGCGCTACTCAGCCGGGCCGAAGACCCGGGACACGAGGTTGAGCCGGAACTAGGCTGATTCCCAGCGCCACCTCGTAGCGACCACGCCACGGGACCAACGCTGTGATCCCGGGACTCGTTTCGGGCCGACGGCGCAAAGGCAGGGGCGGTCATGACCGAGTCTGATGAGGGCACGCAGCGGCATCTGAGGCGCAAGCCTTTGACCCCAGATCAGGGGCGCGCCGACCTGGCGGATTTGCGGGCGAGCCTGAACGACCTTGCCCGCCTGGTGATGGGAACCATCCCGCTCTCCGAGGTCCTCCACCGCGTAGCCACGTTCGCCGCACATGCCATCCCCGGCGCCGACGGAGCCGGGGTGACGCTACTGAGCCCCGATCGAACGGACGGCCGCATCGAGGCCCTCGCCGCAAGCCACCCGTTCGTCTCCGAGATCGACACGATCCAGTACGTGACCCTCAAGGAGGGTCCTTGCATCACCGCCGCGCTGGAGCGTCGGACGGTCCGATCCGGGTCGCTGGGTGGCGAGACGATGTGGCCCCGCTTCGGACCTCGGGTGGGCCGCTTGGGCATCCACAGCGCCTTGTCCCTGCCCCTGCTGCTGCCCGGGCAGGTGGTTGGCGCGATCAACGTCTACTCGCGCGGCAAGGATGTCTTCGATCATCATGCCGCCCAGCTCGGGGAGCTGTTCGCAGCGCCGGCGGCCGTCGCGGTGCACAACGCGCAGATCCTCACTCAGGCGCTCGACCTGATCGCCCAGCTGCAGACCGCGCTGACCAGCCGCCCAGTGATCGACCAGGCCATCGGTCTGCTCCGGTCCCGGACCGGCAGCACGCAGGACGAGGCGTTCAACAGGCTGCGAGCGATCAGCCAGAACGACCACGTGAAGCTCTACGACGTCGCCCAGCACATCATCGATGAGGCGGTCCGACGCGCCCGCTCCCGCAACAAGCGTCGCGAAGCCCACTGATTACGCCGAATCCCCCGTCGGTCTCGAGTGGGTGGCGGTGACCGATGTCGCAGGTGTCGCAGGCCCAGTCATCTGCCACGGTGAGGTGGAACCGTCCGATCGTGCCTTTACTTTGTGGCCGTTCGGCTTGGTGCGTTTGTGGCTGAGGGTGCGTTCGGCGCAGACGTCGTGCCAGGCATGGGGTCGGTAGGCCGAGCCGTTGTCGGACAGCACGCGTTCGACCGTCATGCCTCGCTCGGCGACCCAGGCGGTACCTCGGCGTAGGACGGCGATGGTCGCGGCAGGCTCGGCATCACGGGAGCGCTCAGATCGTCTTTGCCGCAGCAGCTACCCGACGTCAGGATGGATAGCTTCTCCACATCAAGGCCCCTCTCAAAAAGACACCATCACTTAGCCTCGATCCACCGATGATCATGGTGTCGCGAGCGTGCCGTAACAGCGAGATGCCCTTGTGTAGCAGGAGAATCAGAGCTGTCGAGGAACTGATTCTGGCTGTCACGAAGGGCATCCCGTAGATGCAACTTTCTCATAGGTCGTCGTCGTTGTCCGCTGCCTTCGATGAGTCGAGTCTCGTGTCGGCCGGTGGCTTGGTTCCCGTGCTGGGGTTGGCGCAGCGGGCGGGTCTGCAGGCGTTGGCCGAGCAGCAGCTGACGGTGCCGACGGACAAGGGCGCGCACGCCGGGGCGAAGGTGGCCGCGCTGGTCGCGGGGATGGTCGCCGGTGCGGACAGCATCGAGGACATGGATCTGCTGCGCCACGGCGGCATGGCCCGTCTGTTCACCGGAACGTATGCACCCTCGACCTTGGGCTCGTTCCTGCGCAGCTTCGCGTTCGGGCATGTGCGTCAGCTCGACGCGGTCGCCGCGCGGCTGGTCGCCGATCTCACGGCGCGGACACCGCTGCTGCCCGACGCCGGACAGATCGCCTACCTCGATGTCGATGACAC
>JBBQFE010000320.1:0-4391 GCA_038321605.1 Mycobacteriales bacterium
CGCTTGGCGTCGACCACGGCCTTCTTGTGCTTCGTGGTCGCCCACTTGGAGTGGCCGCTCATGCCTTCCCTCTCACCATCTCGACGAAGTACTCGTGAACCCGCGTGTCCCCGGTGAGTTCCGGATGAAAGGACGTGGCCAACAGGTGCTGCTGACGAACCGCCACGACTCTACCCGCGGCTGGTCCGGTCGTGACCCGACCCAGAATCTCGGCCTTCGGGCCGACCTCCTCCACCCAGGGGGCTCTGATGAAGACCGCGGTGATCGGCGCCTCGGCTGGGTTGTCAGGAGCAGTCAGGCCGGTCATTGAGATGTGTTCCTCGAAGGATTCGACCTGACGTCCGAAGGCATTTCGTCGCACGGTCATGTCGATGCCACCGAAGGTCTGCTGGTGATCGGCTCCGTCGAGGATCCGGTCGGCCAGCAGGATCATCCCGGCGCAGGAACCGTAGGTCGGCAACCCACCAGCGATCCGGGTGCGGAGCGGCTCGATCAGCCCGAAGATCCCGGCCAACTTGATGATGGTCGTCGACTCACCGCCCGGGATCACCAGACCGTCGAGGTCGTCGAGCTCACGCTCTCGCTTGACCGGTACCGCCCGTACGCCGCAGGCGACCAGCGCACGAAGGTGCTCACGGACATCGCCCTGCAACGCGAGCACGCCGACCGTCAGCGCATCCTCGGCGGAAAGCAGCTCAGGGTTGGACACGAGCCAACAGCCTAGCCACCGAAGAGCGGCGACCCCGCCACCAGGATCGGTTGGCATCGCGGCAGCCGTCCGAACCGCGCCTGGCCGGGTCGCGGTGCCGGGTCTGAAATAGTGGCAGCCATGCGCTCCCGTCGGCTACCAGTGACTGCCGCCGTGGTCCACCTGGCAGTGCGCGCGTTGACCCTGATCGCCTTCGCCGTCGGCGCTAACCACTCACATCGATCCTTCGCTTTCGTCACGACGAGGTGGGACGGGCTCTTCTACGCCCAGATCGCGGCGCACGGCTACCCGAATCCGCTGCCGGCCGGACCGGCCGGTCTCAAGGCGAGCTCCGCAGCCTTCTTTCCGCTCTTCCCGCTGCTCACCCGTCCGCTGACCGGGCTCGGCCTACCCTTCTGGCTCGCCTCGCTGGTGCTGGTCACGGTCTTCTCCACGATTGCTGCGATGCTGATCGCGCTGGTTATTCGTAGATACGCCGGCGACCGGGTCGCGCTGCTCACCGCTGCCCTGTGGTCTGCGTATCCGTTGTCCGGGGTTCTCTCGGCCGCGTACTCCGAGGCCCTGCTCACCATGCTCGCCGCAGGCTGCCTACTCGCGCTGCTGGACCGGCGCTGGCTGCTCGCCGGGCTGCTGGCGTTGTTCGCCGGCGCCACCCGGCCGACCGGGGCGGTGCTGGCGCTGGCCTGCCTGGTGAGCGCAGTTATCGCGATCAGGCAACGGCGGGAGTGGCGCAGCCTGAGCGCTGTGCTGCTGTCGCCGCTGGGCGTGCTCGGTGCGTGGGCGTGGATCGGATGGCGCACCGGACGGGCCGATGCGTGGTTCGCAACCGAGTCCGGCGGTTGGCATGCCCGCTTCGACGGCGGGATCGACACCGTTCGGTCGGTCATCCACGACCTCTCGGGCAGCGCGCACCAGGCCTTCGCGCCGCTGCAGGCGATCTTCGTGATCGGGGCCCTGGTGCTGGTCGTCCTAGCTGTCCGGCAACGTCCGCCCGCGGCGGTCATCGCCTACCTGATCGCGGGATTCGTCCTGGCAGTCGGCACCTCGAACGTGCACGCGTCGATCCCGCGGTTCCTGCTGCCGGTCTTTCCGATCCTGGTGCCCGTCGCCGGTCTGCTGGATCGGTTGGGCCGCCGCGTCGCCGTGCCTACCGTAGCCGTCCTGGCGTTCATCAGTGCCGCCGTCGGCGCGTGGTACTTCTCAGCGGGCACGTTCGCCCCCTGAGCGGTTACCAGCCGCGTTCGGCCAGTCGGTGCGGCTGCGGGATGTCCTCGACGTTGATTCCGACCATGGCCTCGCCCAGACCCCGCGATACCTTGGCCAACACGTCGGGGTCGTCGAAGAAGGTGGTGGCCTTGACGATGGCCTCGGCCCGCTGCGCGGGGTTACCGGACTTGAAGATGCCCGAGCCCACGAAGACCCCTTCGGCACCGAGCTGCATCATCATGGCCGCATCGGCGGGAGTGGCGATGCCGCCCGCGGTGAACATCACGACCGGTAGGCGACCCGCCCGGGCCACTTCGGCCACCAGCTCGTAGGGCGCCTGCAGGTCCTTTGCCGCTACGTACAACTCGTCCGGCGACAGCGACGTCAGCCGGCGGATCTCCGCACCGATCGTGCGCATGTGTGTGGTCGCGTTCGACACGTCGCCGGTTCCGGCCTCACCCTTGGACCGGATCATCGCCGCGCCCTCGGTGATCCGTCGCAGCGCCTCCCCCAGGTTCGTCGCGCCACACACGAACGGCGCGGTGAACTGCCACTTGTCGATGTGGTTCGCGTAGTCCGCCGGCGTGAGAACCTCGGACTCGTCGATGTAGTCCACGCCCAGGGACTGCAGGATCTGCGCCTCCACGAAGTGACCGATCCGCGCCTTGGCCATCACCGGGATCGACACCGTGGCGATGATCGAGTCGATCATGTCTGGATCGCTCATCCGCGACACGCCACCCTGCGCGCGGATGTCGGCTGGTACCCGCTCCAGCGCCATCACGGCTACCGCGCCGGCGTCCTCGGCGATCCGGGCCTGCTCAGCGGTGACCACATCCATGATCACGCCACCCTTGAGCATCTCGGCCATCCCGCGCTTCACCCGCGCAGTGCCGACGGCGTGGTCGCCCGAGCGGTAGCTGGAGCCGGCCTCGGCAGCAGAATCAGCCGCTGCAGTGGGGGTAACGGACAAGGAGGGGGTCTGTTCGGTGGTCATAGTCCTGGATTCTACGTCCGCGCACAGCGGTTTTCAGACCGGTGCGCCGTTCGTTGCCAGCACCACATACGCGCCGCCCAACGCCAGCGTCAGGGGCTTGCCGGCGAGGTCGGTGTAGGTGGTCGGGGAAGCCTCGGTGGGCCGCGACCACTTGCCCGAGATCCGCTTACCGTCGCGGAACAGCACCACCAGTCCCGAACCGACCGAATGCGTGAATTGCGAAGGATTGCCGGCCACATCGACGTCGGTGTAGTCAGTCGCAACCCGGCAGAACTGGACGAGCACGTTGGGCGTGGACACCGCGTTCCCGTTCGCCAGCAACAGCGCCGAGCCGCCGATGGTGCGGACATAACGCTTCTTCGCCGCCGACCACGAGAAGGTGACCGGTGTGCCGCCCACCACCGTGTTCACGCTCGTACCGGCGCGGGCCTTCGCCAACCGGCTGTCCTTTGCCGACCAGGTGAAACCGACGTTCTTGGCGGCCGCGGTTTTGGCGGCGGCCGCCACCTGCGACAGGTCTGAGGACAGGTTGTACGGCGCGGGCCGGTTGTTGTCGCGGGAGAAGCCCGGGCCACCGCGGTCATTGATGATCCCCTTCACGACCGAGCGGTCCAGGGTCGGCAGGGAGTCACCGCCGCCGCCGGAGGCCACCAGAGAGATCTTGCCGTACTGGCTGAGGAGCTCGGCATCGCTTGCCCTAGTGCTGCGAACGGGTTCGACCGTCGGCAATTTCGTACCGAACACCGCGAGCAGTCTGGTCAGACCGCCCTCGGCCTGCTCGATGTAGACGATGTCCGCCTGATCCAGCCCGATCGACGGACGGCCGTTCTCGGTGTCGTCGATCTTGACCGCGACCGTGGCCGTCCTCGACGGGGCGCCGATGCCGTTGAGATAGTTCACCGCTGCCGGAACCACTGGTGCGGGCTTGGTACTCGTCGTCGGCGTGGGCGTCGGTGTCGGTGTGGCGCTCGCAGAGGTCACAGCAGCAACTGGCTTCTTCTTGCTGCCGTTACCACTCAGCGTGATCGCGCTCACACCAGCGACCGCAAGGACCGCGACCACGCCCCCCGCGATGAGTCCGGTTCGCTTGGATGGTCGGGCGATCATGGATCACTCCTCACTTCGGGTATCGGTTCAGCCGGCTTCGGACCGGCACTCAACCGCTGTGTTTCAGGTCGTCGTTCGTGCTCGCGTCTGCGAACAGGCTGGTGTCGTCGATGTCGAAGAACTGCGGCAACTCCCGACGTCCGGCCAGATGAAGCAGCCGGGGCATCCGCCGCGACCGCAGCGTACGAGTGTCACGCACCGCATCGTTGAAGAATCGCCGGGCGATCAACACTCTCGTAGCTGCCTCTGCCAATTCCGACACCGCTGTGGCGGGCAGCGATTCGCGGAGCGCGCTGAGCTCGGTGATGGCTCGGGACACCCGGTTCTCGGTGGTCCGTCGATCCAGTGGATCCGTGGCGAGCGCCGCCTGGG
>JBBQFE010000321.1:0-4380 GCA_038321605.1 Mycobacteriales bacterium
CATCTCGTAGGCTGAATCCTCGTGACGACAAGCATTCAGGCACAGATCGCGGTCGAGCTCGGGGTTCGCGAGCAGCAGGTGGCCGCAGCGATCGCGCTGCTGGACGACGGCGCGACCGTGCCGTTCATTGCCCGATACCGCAAAGAGGTCACCGGCACTCTGGATGACGCGCAACTGCGGGAGCTCGCCGAACGCCTCAGCTACCTGCGCGAGCTGGCGGACCGCCGCCGCTCGATCCTGGAGGCGATCGACAGCCAGGGAAAGCTCGATGCACCGTTGCGGGCGAAGATCCTCGCCGCCGACTCCAAGGCACGGTTGGAGGACATCTACCTGCCCTTCCGCGTCAAACGTCGAACCAAGGCCCAGATCGCGCGCGAAGCGGGGCTCGAACCCTTGGCCCTGGGGCTGCTGGCCGATCCGCGTCAGGACCCGGCGTCCACCGCGGCGCCGTTCGTAGCTGTGCAGCGTGGGGTACCGGACAGCACCGTGGCGTTGGACGGTGCCCGCGCGATTCTGACGGAAGTCTTCGCCGAGGACGCCGATCTGATCTCGACGCTTCGCGAACAGCTCTGGCAGCGCGGCAGGATGACGTCGGTTGTTCGGCCGGGCCGTGAGCTTGACGGCACCAAGTTCGCCGACTACTTCGACTTCACCGAACCGTTGACCAAGCTGCCCTCGCATCGGATTCTCGCGATGATGCGCGGCGAGAAGGAGGACATCCTCGACCTGAGCATCGTGGCCGAGGATCCTTCGAGCTCGCCGTCCGGCCTACCAGGGGTGAGCAGTTACGAGGTTCAGATCGCGAGAGCCTTCGCGATCAGCGACCTGGGCAGGCCGGCCGACGCGTGGCTTGGCGAGTGCGTTCGGTGGGCCTGGCGCACCCGGATCTACACGCGGCTGTCGCTGGACCTGCGCGCGAGGTTGCGGGCGGCGGCCGAGACGGAGGCCATTCGCGTGTTTGCCATGAACCTGCGGGACCTGTTGCTCGCTGCACCTGCCGGCGGTCGGGCCACGATGGGACTCGACCCCGGCCTGCGGACCGGGGTGAAGGTCGCGGTGGTCGATGCGACCGGCAAGGTCGTGGCCACCGACACCATCTATCCGCACGTGCCGGTGCGCCGCTGGAGCGAGTCACTGGCAACGCTGCAGCGGCTGGCGACCGAGCACCGGGTCGAGTTGATCGCCATCGGCAACGGCACGGCGTCGCGGGAAACCGAGAAGCTGGCCGCCGAGTTGATCTCCGCGCATCCCGAGCTGACGAAGGCGGTCGTGTCAGAGGCAGGCGCCTCGGTCTATTCCGCCTCCGCCTATGCCTCTTCAGAGCTCCCCGAGCTGGACGTGTCGTTGCGCGGCGCGGTGTCGATCGCGCGCCGGCTGCAGGACCCCTTGGCGGAGTTGGTGAAGATCGACCCGAAGTCCATCGGAGTCGGCCAGTATCAACACGACCTGGCCGAGGCGAGCCTCTCCCGCTCGCTGGACGCTGTGGTCGAGGACTGCGTCAACGCAGTCGGCGTTGACCTGAACACCGCCTCGGCGCCCTTGTTGGCAAGGGTTTCGGGCATCGGCGAGGGACTCGCCGCGAGCATCGTCGCGCACCGGGATGCGACCGGTGCCTTCACCTCTCGGCGGGCGTTGAAGCAGGTGCCCCGGCTCGGACCCAAGGCATACCAGCAGTGCGCGGGTTTTCTGCGAATACCGGGCGCCAGGGACCCGCTGGATGCATCGAGCGTGCACCCTGAGGCGTACCCGCTGGTGGAGCGCATCGTCCGGGCAAGCGGCAGCACACTGTCGGCGTTGATTGGAAACACCCGCCTGCTGGCGGGGATCGACGCCGCCGCCTTCGTCGACGACACCTTCGGGCTGCCCACCATCACCGACATCCTCTCCGAACTCGACAAGCCCGGCCGCGACCCGAGACCGGCGTTCCGAACAGCCCGCTTCGCAGACGGTGTCGACACGATGGGCGACCTCGCCGTCGGCATGGTTCTCGAGGGCACCGTCACCAATGTCGCCGCCTTCGGCGCCTTTGTCGACATCGGAGTTCACCAGGACGGACTGGTACACATCTCGGCGATGTCGAACAGCTACGTCAAGGACCCCCGCGAGGTGGTCAAGTCCGGCGACATCGTCACGGTGCGGGTGCTGGACGTCGACCTGCCCCGGAAACGGATAGCCCTGACGCTGCGGTTGACCGACGAGCCGCAGCGGGGCGCCGAACCGGCCGGTCAGCGACCGGATCGACAAGCCCGGCGGCAGAATGCGACGAGCACCGGTCGACCGGCCAAGTCAGTGGCGCCGCGACCTGCTGCGCCGGCGGCCACTGGCGCGATGGCCGACGCCCTGCGCCGTGCCGGGCTCGGTAAGACCTAACCGGCCTGCGCGGCCTCGACCGCTGGAATCACCTCGGTGCCGAGCAGTTCGATGCTACGCAGCAGGTCGGCGTGCCTGAGCTGAAGGTTCGTCATCTGCATGGTGATGCGCGAGATGCCGCCCAGTTCGGAGGCGGTCGCGAGGATCTTCGCGGTGACTTCCTGGGGATCGCCGATGAAGTATGCGCCCCCTGGCGCGCGCATGGCCTCGTAGGCGGCCCGGTTCGGTGGCGAGAACCCCCGCTCGACACTCATTCTTGTGAACATCTGCGAGTAGCCGGGCCAGAAGTCATCACCAGCTTTGACCGAGGTGTCGCCGACGTAACCGAAGCAGTGCAGGCCGACCCGCAACTGCTCGGCAGGATGTCCGGCTCGCCGTCCGGCTTCGCGGTAGAGATCGATCAGCGGACGGAATCGCACCGGCTCACCGCCGATGATCGCCACCATCAGCGGCAGGCCGAGCGCACCCGCGCGCACGAAGGACTGCGGCGTGCCACCGACTCCCAGCCAGATCGGAAGCGGATTCTGCAGTGGCCGGGGATAGACACCCTGCCCGGTCAGCGCCGCCCGATGGTTGCCTGACCAGTGCGGGTGCGGGTCGTCGCGAATCGTCAGCAACAGTTCCAGCTTCTCGGTGAACAGCGAGTCGTAGTCAGCCAAGTCCAAGCCGTAGAGCGGAAAGGCATCGGTGAACGAACCGCGTCCGACCACCATCTCGGCACGGCCCTGTGAGATCAGATCCAGCGTCGCGAACGCCTCGAACACCCGCACCGGATCATCGGCACTGAGCACCGTGACGGCACTGGTGAGTCGGATCCGCTGGGTCAGCGCCGCTGCCGCTCCGAGGATCACCACGGGCGCGGAGTCGAGGAACTCAGCGCGGTGGTGCTCGCCGACTCCGAAGCTGTGCACCCCCACCTCGTCGGCCCGCACGATCTCTTCCAACAGGTGGGCAAATCGCTGCTCAGGACTCACCTCGACGCCGGTCGTCGGATCGGTGACGGTGGACACGAAACTGTCGATGCCGATCTGCACGGTGTCCTCCTGGGGCCAGTGAGCGGGTGAACCGGATGGTCTGACCTCGCCGCCACTGACCAGCTCAGCGTATTGATCTGGCCTTCGTCGCGACTAACCGCGGTCCGGCAAAGGACTTCAGGGCTAGCGCCTGCCGGGTGGCGGTGGTGCCCCAGCGCCGCCTGTGCCCTGCGCCAATGCTGACCAGCGGTTCAGGAGCTGCTTATAACCTTTGCGCTCACCCTGCTCCGCCGCCGCATTTCCCGGGCATTGGTGGCTCTCGCACGCCGCGGTGAACGTTGAGACCTGTTCATCCGGCGGCGATTGCATAAGTGAATTGGTTGTCGCCCGCTATCGCGTGGATGCCGGTGAGTCCCGGCGTGGCAGCCCACGAGCCGTCCATGAGTAGGTGCCATACGGTTCCGTCGGCCTCCAGCACAAGCGGGCCCGGTCCGGGCGAGGCGGCCAGGGAGGTCACCGCACTCAACCCGGTGACCTTGCTGAGGTTGCTGGTGCGGGTCTTGTCCAACTGCCAGACGGACCCGTCTGCGCACAGCTCGAAGCTGTTCATCCACCGACCGGCGAACACTGATTGGCCAGGGCACGTGCCGGAGATCGGCGTTGGGCTCAGGATGGTGGTTGCGGGCACACCCGTGGGCGACTGTGCACCCCAGCCCCACAGCTCGCCGTTGCTGTCGACGGCGTAGGCAAGCGTCGTACCGCCCGCGATGGACTTGATCCCGCTGAGGCCGCTGACCTGTCCAGGCGCGTCGCGGGAGGTCGTCGTTCCGTCACCGAGAAGCCCGTACCTGTTCGAACCCCACGACCAGACCGTGCCGTCGTCCTTGATCGCATAGCCGACGCCCTGAGCGCCACCGATCCCGACGACCCGGCTCAGACCGGGAACCTCGAAGACACCGAATCTCGCAGTGCCCGTCGCGTCGGGTCGATAACCCCACGACCAGACCGTGCCGTCACCGCGAAGCCCGTAGGCGTA
>JBBQFE010000322.1:0-4361 GCA_038321605.1 Mycobacteriales bacterium
TTCCCGTTGTTGATCCGAGGTGGCAGCCTGTTGGCGCTCAAGGGCAGCACGGCTGAGGCGGAGCTCGACGAACACCGGGTCATGCTGGCACAGAAGCGGGTCGAGCTCGGTGGTGTTCTGCAGTGCGGAGTCGGACTGGTGGACCCACCGACCCGGGTCGTACAGCTGATCAAACGCTGATCCTCGGTGCGTACCCCGCGCACCAGTACGTACCCGTGATCACGACAACCACGATGAAGAGGTGACTGCATGCCGGACGACGCGGCAACCGATGTTTCACGTGAAACATCGACCAGTGCGGGGCAGGCGGTCTACGCAGCGCTTCAGGAGGACCTCGCAGGCGAGCACGGGCAGGGCGGTGTTTCACGTGAAACATCAGCCATCGAGCGCGAGGCAATGCGAGCGGTGCAGGTCCGCAACGTTCGGCAGGAGACCTGGCCGAGCCCGCCGCGGCGCCGGGTGATGACCATCGCCAACCAGAAGGGTGGCGTCGGTAAGACCACCACTGCGGTGAACGTGGCGATGGCCCTCGCGCTGCACGGCCTGCGGGTGCTGATGATCGATCTGGATCCGCAGGGCAACGCGAGCACCGCACTCGGGGTTGCCCATGGAGTGGGCACACCATCTGTGTACGACGTCCTGCTGGGTGAATCATCGCTGGCAGAGGTCGCGGTGCCCGTCGAACTCGCGCCGTTGTTGCACTGCGTGCCGGCCACGATCGATCTTGCCGGAGCCGACATCGAGCTCGCTTCGCAGGTAGCACGTGAGCACCGGCTTCGCCGCGCAATCGAGGATTACCAGGAGCAGGTCGATTACATCATCATCGATTGCCCACCCGCTCTGGGGCTGCTGACGCTGAACGCCCTGGTTGCCGGGCGGGAGATCCTGATCCCGATCCAGTGCGAGTACTACGCGCTCGAGGGGCTTGCGCAATTGCTGAACACCGTAGATCTGGTGAAGACCCAGTTGAACGCCGGCCTCGAGGTCAGCACCGTCCTGCTGACCATGTATGACAGTCGGACCAGGTTGGCGGACCAGGTGGCCGACGAGGTCAGGCTTCACTTCGGCCCCAAGGTCATCGAGTCGGTCATCCCGCGCAACGTCCGGGTATCAGAGGCGCCGGGCTACGGCCAAACCGTCATCACCTACGACGCGGGATCGCGTGGCGCCATCGGCTACGTCGAGGCAGCACGCGAGATCGCGACTCGGGGCGCCGCCGCCGGCCCGGCCAACGACCTGGAACCGGGTCAGGCAGACTTGGCCTCCGATGGTGACGGCGATACGACCGGGGGGACGAACTGATGCCGAGCAAGCAGCGCCGAGGCGGACTCGGACGTGGACTGGGCGCGCTCATTCCGACGTCCGCCTCGCCTGTCAGCGACCCACCAGAGGTCGGTGCGACGGACCAGGGCGACGAGGCGCCCAGTTCCCCCGATTCAGCCGCGGTTATGTCAAGTTCGGCCGACACAGCAGAGGGCACTCCCGCTGAGAAGGGGTCATCTTCGTCCGCGACCCCGTCAGGTGCCAATGTCAAGGTCGTCAATCGGGTGCCCTCAGTGGCGACCCTCTCGGCGTCCTCGGCGACAGATTTCTACTTCGACCCGTCGCCGGTGCCCGGTGCCACGCTGCGCGAGGTGCGGCCGGACGAGATCAAGACCAATCCGAAGCAACCCCGGACCGTTTTCGACGAGGAAGCACTCGCCGAACTCACCCACTCGATCCGCGAATTCGGCGTGCTGCAGCCCATCGTCGTCCGCGCTCGCGATGACGGTTACGAACTGGTGATGGGCGAGCGTCGCCTGCGGGCCGCCATCGCCGCCGGTCTCGAGCGGATCCCGGCGATCGTCCGGGACACCGCCGACGACGCGATGTTGCGTGACGCGCTGCTGGAGAACATCCACCGGGCGCAGCTCAATCCTCTGGAGGAGGCTGCCGCCTATCAGCAGCTGCTGTCGGAGTTCGGGGCGACGCACGACGAGCTCGCCACCAAGATCGGGCGCAGCAGGTCGCAGGTCAGCAACACCATCCGGCTGATGAACCTGCCGGTGCCGGTCCAACGCCGGGTGGCCGCCGGCGTGCTGTCCGCGGGGCACGCGCGCGCTCTGCTCGGCTTGACCGGACGGGATCAGCAGGAGGAGTTGGCCAGCAGGATCGTCGCCGAGGGACTGTCGGTTCGGGCGACCGAGGAGCTGGTGTCACTGTCGGCCGGCGTCGGTGATCCGGCCCAGGCCGCCGGTCGGCGGAAGGTGGCTCCGCGAATCACCGCACCCGCCCTTGGCGAGCTTGCCGACAACCTGTCGGACTCACTCGACACCCGGGTCCGGGTGGAACTGGGCCGGCGCAAGGGCAAGATCACCATCGAGTTCGGGTCCATCGACGACCTGGAGCGGATCGTCGGCGTGATCGCACCGCAGCTGGCCACCAAACGCCGCGAGGACTAACCACTGTCGGAGCTGGTCGCCGTAGCTCGGTTCGGCCCGTAGCGCACGACCTGATCGAGGCCCCGCCGGCCGCGCTTGAGTGAGGGGGATCTGCGGTCGGCAATGCCGTACCCGAGGCTGATCACGCCGACGAACCGGAGCTCGCTGCTGACCCCCAGGCTGGCGCGGGTTCGGTCGTGGTGTTCGGGCGGCACTCCGAAGAAGCAGGCCGACAGGCCCTCGTCCACCGCGCCCAGCAGGATGAGCAGGCTGGCCATGCCGGTGTCGACGTCCCAGTAGGGAACCGGCCAGCGGGCCTCGTCACGGTCTGTCCAGCCCTTGTCGGGGTTGGCGTACCTGTCGAGGTAGGCGGTCTTGTCCGAAAGGGCGATGATCAGGACCGGGGCGGACTGGATGCCGCGTAGCCATCCATCAGGCGTCGGCTCGTCCGTGCTGGTCGTCGCTGACCAGAAGAGCTCCCGGTCAGCCGGCTGGTCGAGCACCATGAACTGCCAACCCTGACTGAAACCGGCCGAGGGTGCCCGGATCGCGTAGCCCAACAGCTTGTCCACCATGCTGCGCGGAACCGTCCGGTCCGGGTCGTAGTTCCTGACCATCCGCCGGGATCGCACCACCTCGCTGAACTCCATCCGCCCATTGTCCCGTGCCGGATGAGGGATAGCCGATATCGGATGCGCGCGCCGGTCGCGATGTGAAACCCTGCAGGGGTGCAACTCGACCAGTCACGAAAACTAGCCGGCGTCTCCTACGACATCCGTGGACCCGTGATGGATGAGGCAAAGCGGCTCGAGGCACAGGGCCACCGCATCCTGAAGCTGAACATCGGCAACCCGGCGTCCTTCGGCTTCGCTGCGCCCGACGAGATCCTCATCGACGTGATCAGGAATCTGCCTACCGCAGAAGGGTATTCCGATTCCCAGGGGCTGATGTCGGCACGCACGGCCATCGTCCAGCACTACCAGCAGCGTGGCATGCCCGAGCTGGTGGACGTCGATGACATCTGGCTCGGCAACGGTGTCAGCGAGCTGATTATGATGGCACTGCAGGCGATGCTCGACGACGGTGACGAGGTGCTCGTGCCGGCACCGGACTTTCCCCTTTGGACAGCGGCAACATCTCTGTCCGGAGGTAGGGCCGTGCACTATCTCTGCGACGAGTCCGAGGGCTGGCTGCCGGACCTGGATGACATGGCTGCCAAGATCACGCCGCGGACGAAGGCGGTGGTGATCATCAATCCCAACAACCCCACCGGCGCGGTGTACCCGCTGGCCACCCTGGAAGGCATCGCCGAACTGGCGCGCAGGCACGGGCTGGTGGTGCTCGCCGACGAGATCTACGACAAGATTCTGTACGACGATGCTGTGCACATTCCTTTCGCGTCGGTTGCTCCGGATCTGTTTGCCCTTACTTTCAATGGCCTTTCCAAGGCGTATCGGTTGGCAGGCTTCCGTTCGGGCTGGGTGGTGGTGTCCGGGCCGAAGCGGCACGCGGCAAGCTATCTAGAGGGTTTCTCGGTGATGGCGAACCTTCGGCTGTGTGCCAATGTGCCCGCCCAGCACGCGATCCAGACCGCGTTGGGCGGCAGGCAGTCGATCAACGATCTCGTACTACCGGGCGGCCGGCTGCACGAGCAGCGTGACGCGGCGGTGGCTGCGCTGCGGGCCATACCTGGGGTCAGCTGCGTCGAGCCCAAGGGTGCGTTGTACGTATTCCCCAAGCTGGATCCCGAGCGCTATCCGATCGTCGACGACGCGCGCTTCGTGCTCGACTTTCTGCGTGAACACCAGGTGTTGCTCGTGCAGGGAACCGGTTTCAGTTGGCCGACTCCGGACCACCTCAGAATCGTGACGCTGCCGTACGCCGACGACCTGACCGAGGCCATCGGACGGCTTGGCGAATTCCTGGACAGTTACCTTCCCG
>JBBQFE010000323.1:0-4360 GCA_038321605.1 Mycobacteriales bacterium
CAGATCGGCGATGGAGATCAGGGCCAGGCCGTGTTCGTCGGCGAACACCCGCAGTTCTTCGGCCCGTGCCATGCCGGACGGGTCCTTCTCGCTGACGATCTCGCACAGCACCCCGACCGGTCGCAGCCCGGCCAAGGTGGCCAGGTCGACCGCGGCCTCGGTGTGACCCGGGCGGCGCAGGACACCGCCGTCCTTGGCGCGCAGCGGAACCACGTGACCCGGGCGGGCGAGGTCTGCCGACGTGGTGCTGGGCGCGGCCAGCAGTCGGATGGTGTGCGCCCGATCGGTGGCCGAGATGCCGGTGGAGATCCCTTCGCGAGCATCAACGGTCACCGCGTAGGCGGTACCTCGACGGTCCTGGTTCACCCTGAACATCGGCGGCAGGTCCAGCCGGTCGGCCTCGGTCTCGCTCATCGGCACGCAGATGTAGCCCGACGTGTAGCGCACCATGAACGCGATGAGCTCCGGTGTCACAAGCTCGGCGGCGAAGATGAGGTCGCCCTCGTTCTCACGATCCTCGTCGTCCACGACTATGACGGCCTTGCCGGCGGCGATGTCGGCAATGGCCCTTTCAACTGGGTCCAACATGGCTTCAGCTGCCGCCGTTCGAATCGCGCGCCATCAACAGACGCTCGGTGTATTTTGCGAGCACGTCCACTTCGAGGTTCACCGGATCACCGATCTGGCGACTGCCGAGGTTCGTCGCCCGCAGGGTCTCCGGGATCAGGCCGACCTCGAAGTAGTCCGGTCCGACCGCCGTGACGGTGAGCGAGACGCCGTGAACCGCGACGGACCCCTTCTCAGCAACATACCGGGACAGGTCGGCCGGCAGCCCGAAGCGGAACAGCTCCCACTCGGTACCGGGCGTGCGGGCCAGCAGCACACCGGTGCCATCAACGTGGCCCTGCACGATGTGCCCGTCCAGCCGGCCGTCGGCGCGCACCGCCCGCTCGAGATTCACCCGGTCGCCGACCTTCAGCGCACCGATGACACTGCGCGCCAGGGTCTCGGCCATCACGTCGAAGTCGAGGTCCAGGTAGCCGAGGTCCCCCTGGTCGACTTCCCCGTCGCCGTCCGTCGCAGCGGCGTGCTGGCCGACCACCGTCAGGCAGACGCCGTTGACCGCGATGGACGCGCCGTGGCTGACGTCACCGGCCACCTTGTGCGCCCGCAGCCGCAGCACGGCCGAGTCGCCGCGGGGAACGATCGAGACAACCTCGCCGAGTTCTTCGACGATGCCGGTGAACATTGTTAGTCCTCCTGCGCGTGTACGTAGACCGGGCGGCCGACCACCTTGATGTCGTCTCCTAGCCGCGTGACTTCGGTCAGCTCCAGTGTGACCGCATCCGACATGGTGGTTATTCCCGCGTCCTGGAGTGCTGAGGTGCCAGACCCCAACAATTTCGGGGCAAAGTACCCCACCACCTCATCGATGAGCCGGGCCTCCAGAAAGGCGCCCGCCAGTGTGGGGCCACCCTCGAGCAGTACGTGACGAACACCACGGTCCAGCAGCGCCTTCAGCGCGAACCGCGGCACTGCCGTGTCCAGCACCACCGTCTCGGCGCTTTCGTCGAAGATCCGCGCCATACTGCTGACCCGGCGCCGACGGTCCAGGACCACCCGCAGCGGTTGACGCGACGCGAGTTGATCCGCCGGCACGTCGCCGATCCCACGCACGGTGAGCTGCGGATCATCGGCGAGGACGGTGCCACTGCCGACGACGACGGCGTCGACGATGTCGCGCAGCGCGTGCACGTCCAGGCGCGATTCGGCGTTGCTGATCCAGCGCGAGGTGCCGTCCGAGGCAGCACTTCGGCCGTCGAGCGTGCTCGCGAACTTCCACGTCACGAACGGACGTGACTGGGTGATCGAATGCAGCCAGGGCCGCAGGGCGCCGGCGCCGATCTCGATGCGCTGGACGTCGGCAACAACCTGCAATCCGGCCTCGCGCAATCGATCGGCGCCACCGGCTGCACGCGGATTCGGATCTCCGACCGCGTACACCACCCGGACGATCCCCGCTTCGATGAGCGCCTCGGTGCAGGGCCCGGTACGGCCCGTGTGGTTGCACGGCTCCAACGTGACTACGGCGGTGGCACCCCGGGCTGACGATCCTGCCGCACGCAGCGCCATCACCTCGGCGTGTTCGGATCCGACCGGCTGCGTCACGCCCTCTGCGATGCGCCGGCCCTGGGCGTCGAGGATCACCGCGGCCACCGGCGGATTGGGGCTCGTTCGACCAGCCACGGTACGGGCCAGCTCACCGGCGTGGGTCATGGCCAGCACCTCGGCGTCGGTGGGCTGCAGCAGGCTCACCCGCAGCGCGCCATTCCCAGCCGTGCAAGCTCCCTCAGCCGCTCCACCGCCGCCGCCGGGTCCGCAGCGTCGTAGACCGCCGAGCCCGCGACGAACACGTCCACGCCGGCCTCGGCCGCCTGCTCGATGGTGTTCTCAGAGATCCCGCCGTCGATCTCGATGAACAACCTCAGGTGTCCGGCGGCCACGTCCCGGCGGGCGAGCCGAACCTTGTCCAGCACCTCCGGCATGAACTTCTGGCCGCCGAACCCAGGCTCCACCGACATGACGAGCAGCGTGTCGAACTCCTTCAGGACGGACAGATACGGTTCGAGCGGCGTGCCGGGTTTGACCGACAGGCCGGCGAGTGCGCCCGCCGCCCGGATGCCACGTGCCGTCTGCACCAGGTCGCGGGCCGCCTCGGCATGAAAGGTCACATTGGCCGCGCCCGCCTCGGCGTAGCCCGCCGCCCAGCGATCCGGGTCGTCAATCATCAGGTGACAGTCCAGCGGCAGGTCGGTCCAGCGATGCAGGCTCTTGACCACCGGAAGGCCAAGCGTCAGGTTCGGGACGAAGTGGTTGTCCATGACGTCGACGTGCAGCCAGTCTGCGCGCGACACCGCGTCGGCGGCATCTGCGAGGTGGGCGAAGTCGGCCGACAGGATGCTCGGTGCGATCATCGGCTCGGGCTGTGAGGCGGGCACGTCCGAAGTCTAGGTGTCCTGCCCTGCCCGCTTGACCAGCCCGGCGAAGAACATCGCGTCGGTGCCGTGCCGGTGCGGCCAGAGCTGAACGGTACCGGTGTCGCCCAGCTGCTCGACCCCTTCGAACACCGGCCTGGCATCGACCAGCTCGACGTCGTCGCGGCCGGCCAACACGGCATCGATCTGGGCCCGGGTCTCGGCGAGGTGCGGCGAGCAGGTGACGTACCCGACGACCCCGCCGGGTCGTACCAGCGCGATGGCGGCCGACAACAGGTCCGCCTGCAGACGAACCAGCTGCGCCAGGTCATCGGGCGACTTTCGCCAGCGCGCCTCCGGGCGACGGCGGAGCGCACCCAGCCCGGTACAGGGCGCGTCGAGCAACACCCTGTCGAACGACTCGGGACGCTGCCCGGCGAGGTCTCGGGCATCGCCGACGGTGATCTCGACGTTCCAGCCCTGGGTGGCGCGGGCGATCAGGTCGGCGCGATGCGGATGCAGCTCGTTGGCGGTGAGGGTGGCGCCTCGACCGGTCGCGAGCGCAGCCAGCAAGGCGGCCTTGCCACCCGGCCCGGCGCACAGATCGAGCCAGTTCTGGTCGGCTCCGGTGATCGGCAACTCGGCCAGGGCGATGGCGCACAGCTGGCTCCCCTCGTCCTGGACACCGGCCTGATGCTGTTGGACGGCCGCGAGCCCGGCAGGTTCGCCACCGGAGACAAGTCTTACCGCGTAAGGCGAATACGGCCCGGGTACACCGCTGGCCTGCGCCGCGAGTTCGTCCCGGTCGACCCGTCCGGGCCACGCGACCAGATGGGTTTCAGGGCGAGTGTCATCTGCGGCCAACGCCGCCTCGAGCTCCGCCGATCCGCTGCCAGCCTCGTCAGCGGCGAGGGATTGCTCGAACGCACTGACGATCCAGCCCGGGTGGGAGTAGCGGATGGCCAGCTGTCCCAACGACGAGGCGCCGACACCGATCCGCTCACACCAGCTGTCGAAGTCGCGTACGGAGACCTTGCGCAGTACGGCATTGACGAAACCGGCGGACCGGCCGTTACCGGTTGACCGGGCCAGGTCGACCGTGGTCGCGACCGCGGCGTGCGCGGGTATCCGGGTCTTGAGCAGTTGGTACGCGCCGAGCCTGAGCAGATCCAGCACTGCCGGTTCGATGTCGGCCAACTCGCGACTGGAACAGCTGCGCAGGATCTCATCCAGCGTCCCCTGCGCGCGCAGCGTTCCGTAGGCCAGTTCGGTCGCCAGCGCGCTGTCTCGCGCCGGCAGGTCGGCCTCGCCGAGCAGCCCGGGGAGCACCAGGTTTGCGTAGGCGTCGTCTGCCGAAACCGCTCGCAGGGTCTGGTACGCCGCCA
>JBBQFE010000324.1:0-4294 GCA_038321605.1 Mycobacteriales bacterium
ACAGGCCCGTCCCCGGTGCCAGACCGATGGTGAGCGCGGCGACCCCGATCCACAGCAGGCCGACCTGAAGCGTGATGCGTGAGGAGTACCGCTTCGCTAGGGCCTCCGCTGCCACACTGCCGGCTCCGGCGATCACCGACACCGCGAGGATCACGATGGTGATGGCACCGTCGCCGAGGTCGTAACGGCTCTTGAACTGCGGCACGTGGGTGAGCAGCACGGCGAACAGCAGACCCTGGGCGCCGAAGGCCAGACTCGCGCCGATCCGGTTGCGCCGAAGCTGCCGTTGCCCGCTCGCCATCCAGTCGGTTTGCGTCGACACCATGACCGCACTGTAAGGGAGATCTCATCGGAGGCCAGCGCGCGGCACCCTATAGTCGCTGACACGATGGCCGACACCACTGGCACCTGGAGCAACTGGGCGGGCACCTATCAGGTGTCCCCGCAGCGGATCGCGCATCCTCGCAGCGCCGCCGACATCGCCGACGAGATTGCCGGAGCGGCGGAGAACGGCCGGTCGGTGAAGGCGGTCGGCTCGGGCCACAGCTTCACCGACATCGCAGTGACCCGTGGCGTCCTGCTCGCCCTCGACCGGCTCACCGGGGTGACCGCGGTCGATCGCGCCAGCGGCCTGGTGTCGGTGGCCGCCGGTACTACCCTGGCCGAGCTGAACACCGCACTGTGGAATGTCGGCCTGTCGATGTCGAACCTCGGAGACATCGACGCACAGACCATCAGCGGCGCCATCTCGACGGGCACCCACGGCACCGGCGAGAAACTGGGCGGCCTCGCCACGCAGGTGCGCGGCCTGGAACTGGTCACCGCGGACGGGACCCTGCTTCGTTGCTCGGCAACGGAACACCCCGAGGTCTTCGAGGCGGCCCGCGTCGGGTTGGGCGCCCTCGGTGTCATCACGTCGGTAACCCTGCAGTGCGAGCCCGCCTTCGCCCTGCATGCGGTGGAGGCGCCGTCGAGCTACGACGCGCTGCTCGAGACCGTCGGTGCCTCGGTGGCAGACAACGATCATTTCGAGTTCTACTGGTTCCCGCACACCCGCCGGGTGCTGACCAAGACCAACAACCGGGTGCCGCTGGCCGACGGTGTGCAGCCGCTGGGCCGGCTACGCGGCTGGCTGGACGACGAATTCCTGTCCAACACGGTGTTCGAAGGTGTCAACCGGCTCACCACCAGGCGGCCCGCGCTGACCTCGACCGCCAACCGAATCGCCGCCCGGGCACTGTCGGCGAGAGACTTCAGCGACCGGTCGTACCGGGTGTTCGCCTCGCCGCGGCGGGTTCGCTTCCGCGAGATGGAGTACGCGCTGCCCCGCAAGAGCATGGCCTACGTATTGGACGAGCTCGACCAGTGGATCCGGCGTACCGGCGAGCAGGTCGGCTTCCCGGTCGAGGTCCGGTTCGCTGCCGCCGATGACATTCCGCTGTCCACCGCGCACGGTCGCGACACCTGCTACATCGCGGTCCACCAGTACCACCGCCGGTCCTTCGAGAGGTACTTCCTCGCCTTCGAGCAGATTGCGCGGTCGGTGGAAGGCCGCCCGCATTGGGGAAAACTGCATTACCGCACCGCGGAGGACCTCGCGGAGCAGTACCCGCGTTTCGCCGACTTTCTGCAGGTGCGTGACCGGCTCGATCCCGATCGCCGCTTCAGCAACGACTACCTGCGTCGGGTGCTCGGTTCCTGAAGCCGGCGGCGGCATCCCAGCGCGCCGGGAATCCCGCGGGGGAACGGTGCCGGGGAATCTCGCCGGGGAATCTCGCCGTCGGCTGACGGGTTGGGGCAGGTATGACCCATGCACCCCAACCAGATCCGGCCGGCGCAGCTGCCGCAACCACCTTTCCGTCGTCGCTGACGCTGCCTCTCGTGCTCGGCGGGAACGTCTTCGGCTGGACCGCCGACGCGGCCCAGTCATTCGCGGTCCTCGACGCCTTCGTGGCGGCCGGCGGGACCCAGATCGACACCGCTGACAGCTATTCCGCCTGGGTGCCCGGACACCTCGGTGGCGAGTCCGAGACGATCCTCGGCCAGTGGCTCGCCAGCCGGCGCAACCGCGATCAGGTGTTCATCGCCACCAAGGTCGGTGCCCTGACCGGCTTGGACAACCTGGCCCCCGACACGATCAGCCGTGCGGTGGACGATTCGCTGCGGCGGCTGCAGACCGACTACCTCGATCTGTACTGGGGCCACCGCGACGACCAGACCACCCCCCAGCACGAGACCCTGCAGGCGTTCGACACGCTCGTGCGGGCCGGCAAGGTGCGCTTTCTCGGTGCGTCCAACTTCTCCGCCGAACGCCTGCAGGCTGCGCTCGACATCTCCGCCGCCAACGGCCTGGCGAGCTACGTGGCAATCCAGCCGCTGTACAACCTGCTCGAACACGCCGACTTCGAGGCCGGCGTCGGCAAGGTCGCCGGCGCCCACGGCCTGGCCACGCTGCCGTACTCCGCGCTGGCCTCGGGCTTTCTGACCGGAAAGTACCGGCCCGATACCCAGGTCGACTCACCGCGTGCCGCGGGCCTGCAGCGCTACGCGAACGAGCGCGGCTACGCGGTGGTGGACGCCCTCGGCTCGATCGCCGCGGCGCACGACACCTCCATCGCCACCGTGGCCCTGGCCTGGCTCGCCCAGCAGGACACCGTGCTGGCACCGATCGCGTCTGCCCGCAACCTCGACCAGCTGCCGGACCTGCTCGCGCTGGCCGACCTGACGCTGTCCGAGCAGGAGCTCGCGACGCTGCGGTCGGTGGCGGCATGAGCGCGCCAACGGCCGCGGTGCAGCTTGAGGTGTTCTCCGACGTCGTGTGCCCCTGGTGCTACATCGGCAAGGCCAAGCTCGACGAGGCCGTCGCGCGGTTCACCGAGGACGGCGGCCAGGTCGAGATCAGGCTGCGGCCGTTCCTGCTGCAGCCCGACTTCGCCGGCCCGTCCCGTCCGCTGACCGAGTACCTCAGCGAGCGGTTCGGACCGCAGGCCGGCCAGATGACCGAGACCGTCACCTCGGCCGCCGCCGACGTCGGGCTGGACCTGCGCCTGGACAAGGCGATCGCCACCCAGACCCATGCCGCCCACCAGCTGATCGAGTCCGCTTATCGCGACGGCGGCTACGCGGCTCAGCAACGGGCGGCAGCCGAACTGTTCGCCTGCTACTTCACCAACGGTGAGGACATCTCCGACGGCGCGGTGCTGCGTGCCGCCGGCAAGCGGGCGGGCCTGGCGGACAGCACGATCGACGCGGCGGCTGAGGACCCGGCGCTGGCCGCGGCCGTCCTTGCCAGCCTGGACGAAGCCACCCAGCTCGGCATCGCCGCGGTCCCGACGTTCGTGGCGAACCGGGCGATCGCGGTCCAGGGCGCGCAGCCGCCGGCGACCCTGATGGCGCTGCTGGCCAAGGCCGCTGAAATGGCCGTGCCGAGCCTGGGATGATGAACGGGTGACCGAGACGCCGACCACCCCCGCGATCCCAGCCGAACTGCTTCCCCGGGACGGCCGGTTCGGCTCCGGTCCGTCCAAGGTGCCAGCAGGGCTGCTCGACACCTTCGCCGCTCGCGGCTTCAAGGTGCTGGGCACCTCGCATCGGCAGCCGCCGGTCAAGTCGCTGGTGGCGCGTATCCGGGCCGGCCTGACCGAGCTGTTCCGGCCGCCGGCGGGCTACGAGGTGGTGCTCGGCAACGGCGGCTCGACGGCCTTCTGGGACGCCGCAGCGTTCGGGCTGGTGCACCGGCGGGCGCAACACCTGAGCATCGGCGAGTTCTCCGCCAAGTTTGCTGCGGTGACCCGCGGCGCGCCCTTCCTCGGCGAACCCACCGTGATCAGGGTCGAACCAGGCAGCTCCTGCAGCCCCTACTTCGAGGCCGACGTCGACGTCTACGCCTGGCCGCACAACGAGACCTCCACCGGCGTGATGGCGCCGGTGCAGCGGGTCGCGGGTTCGTCCGCCGACCAGCTGCACCTCATCGACGGCACCTCGGCGGCCGCGGGCCTGCCGGTTGATCTCGCCGAGACCGACGTCTACTACTTCGCCCCGCAGAAGGGCTTTGCCGGCGAGGGCGGCCTGTGGCTGGCGTTCCTCTCCCCCGCCGCCCTCGAGCGGGTCGCCGACATCGCCGCCTCCGGACGCTGGGTACCACCGTCGCTCGACCTCGGGGTCGCGGTCGCCAACAGCGCGAAGGACCAGACCTACAACACCCCGGCGATCGCCACCCTCTGGCTGCTGGCCCACCAGATCGAGGCCATGATTTCCGGTGGCGGGCTGGCCGCCAGTACCGCCCGCAGCGCAG
>JBBQFE010000325.1:0-4287 GCA_038321605.1 Mycobacteriales bacterium
AGAAGTCCGAGATTCCCTCGCCCACAAGCACCCGCCGGACGTGATCGCCTACTACGGCGAGCCGAAGCAGGTCGCGAAACACCTCTTGCAACCCCTGGGCGTCTACGACACGAGCAGATCGATCAGTCATGGCCTCTCCTCAAAGTCATCCGTCGGGCTGATGAAACAGGCATCCTCGTCATGATTGCCAGGGCCGGCCCCGCTCCACCGCCTCCACGTGTGCCTCGTGCGCGGCGGCGGCCGACGAAGACATTCCCGATGCCACCCGACCCCGGATGTCGCCCAGGCGCGGCACCGCCGGGCGTCTCAGTCGGCCGTCCGCCGCCTGATCGCCACCCGGCACCCATTTCGATCGTCACGGCGTTCAGACCAGCTGTAGTCATGCGGTGCGCGCCGTTGCAGCCGGTCCAATAGGCCCCGCGGATGATTGACGTCGCTGTGCAACTCAACAAGCTCTCCGGGTCGCAGGTGAGTGAGCCGGTTAAGCACAGCGTTATCGACCTGGTCGGGAGGCGGCTGGTCGAGGTCGATCTGCGGCCCTTCGGTCAGCGGATACCAATGCGCGAATTCCACCCACGTGGCTGTACCGGGTTGGTAGCTGCCGGGCAGCTTCGCCCATGCCGCCGCCTCGACGCGCAGGTGCTCGTCGAGACGAACGAAGAACCGACGGACTATCGCGGCCAGCCGATCCGGCTCGGATTCGCCGTGAAGCGCTGCCGCTTCAGCAAGATAATCGACATCATCGTGCAGAAGCAGATGGTCACGCTGCAGCCGGCCTGCATCGGACCGGGTGACCGGCCCGGCATCCCGGAGGATCGGGAGCAGCTGCCGATCTTCCTCCGACGCGCGTGCGAGGACAACCTCGTAGAGGTAACCGAGGAGGGCGGCGATATCGGCGGAAGCGGGTCGTTCTGCGAGCAGGTCTTCCAGGAGTACCTCCGCACGGCCTATGGCCTGCCAAAGCAACTCAATGTCTTCGTTCGCCAACGGCATGCTCTCGCCCGCAGGCGTTGCATTCTCAGTCCTCACGGGTGTCCGTCCTTTCGTGTCTTGCCCGGGTTCCGGCCAGACGCGTTGGCGGGGGTAGCCGCGCTGCTCTAACTGCTTCGGTTGTCGAGAACATCTCGCCACCGATCGATGCGGTATTGGGCGCGAATGGCCATCGCGATGGGCCGGCCGGGGTGCAGCAGCGCCGGATGCGGTCACGTTAGGGAGTGCAGGAATGGCCTGCGCAGGCCCGCCATCAACGAGACCGTGCGTTCTGGAGATAGCGACGGGGCCAACTGCCGAAGCAACGGTTCTTCGTCGGCGACGTGGCGTCGCCAAGCCTCTTCGACGCTCTGCCACAGCTGATCTCATAGCCGGGGTTCTCTCGTGCCGCCCCGCGCACCAGACGGTTCAAGTGCCGCATAGCGCGTTCTGCCTGGCGCAGGTCGGCAGTCATCCGATGCAGGCGAACCCGTTCGCCGCGACGAAGGAGACGTCGGGCTATCGGGTAGGCGACGGTTGACATCACGGCGGCGTGTTGAGACAGGGCGGCAACTGCCCGGTCGCAAGCGATCAGCCTGTTCGCGGGATCCTCCGCTGCGACGTGCCGCGCCAAACTGACGGCGCGTGCCACGCGGTCGTGGTCGTATATGAGGACCGTGTCTAATTCGGTTGCTAATGCGTCGGTGAGTGTCGGCGCCAAACCACCGTCGGTCTGCCGGTTCAGGGCTGCCAAAAGGTCGCGGTCTTCTACTACAAGGTGGGCATTCAACAAGGACGCGACGCGTCGCGCCTCTGTCAGCGTCTGCAGCTGGGTAGTGGCTGAACGCAGGGCATCCGCGGCGCCGATCAGCTCGCGATGCTCGCGCAGCCGCCGACTTAGTCGCCGCTTCTTAACCGGTCTGGACGTGCCCGACGATTCGGAGTGGGCCGACGCGTGGTAAAACATGCCTTCTTCCGCTTGTAGGTACGGAATCAGCTCATCCACTAGAAACTCATTGAGAACAGCCCGCGCTGGCCGGGTGTCCCAGTGTTGGAACCGAGCCTCGCGCAATCGGACAATCTCGTCGGCCAGTCGTTGGGCGAGCCGGGCGTGGTCGCGGAGAGCTAGCTCGCTTGAGAAGACAGCGGACATCGGGCCTCCTTCAGTCACCTAGGCGACTGAGTCGTCGTTCAGACACGTTGTAGATACGAGCGGCGCGGGAATCCAAGGTGGGCCGTCGCCGCCGCGTGGGCTGGGTAGGTGCCGGCGGTCGCGCCGGAGCCGCGCATGACTGCTCGTTTCGGGCTGCCCGGTCATTCGCGGCTTGTCTAGGACGCGAGCTCCGGAGGTGGATGCGCTGCTGAGGGAGTCCAGCACCGAGTCAACGCTAGGCAGTCGTTCGCAGGTGCGGTCCACCGGGCATTCGCCAACGCACGCGCAGTCCAGCACGTCGATGAGCGGTTGCGCAATCGCAGCTGTCACTCTCGGCTCCTTGGTTCAGACCCGTCTCAGTTTAGACTACTCTGATCATCAGAAATCGGTTGCCGCGCCCTTAACGTCAGTCGCGCCCCCAGCGCGCATATGCGCCAGTTCAGATCTCGATGTCGCATATCCGCAGCTGACTCCGGCACGGAACTCGGCCGGGTTTACGCCCATCCTTCGTCTCGGCCGGGTGCGCTCGATCGGAAGCCGGCGCAGCGCACACCCTCCCCACGCGGGAGATGTGAGCTGAAGAATCCACCCGTCCTTGGTGTTAGCAGCCTTCCAGTCGCTTCCGTCGCGCTGGTTTCCGATCGAGCGCATCGTCGCCGTTACCGTCTGCAAATGCCTGCACCGCAATGACGACTCGGAACCGTGACGTGGCCAGCTTCCTGTTCGTGGGCTCGTGTTCTCAGTTGCGTTGAAGATGATGGCGGCCGCGCAGGCGGTCGCCCCTCCAGGCCGCGGCTCCTTCGGCATGCTGGCAAGCTGTACAAAGCCTGGCCATAGGAAGGATTTCCAGCCGTTCCAACGGGATAGCGATGTCACACTGCCCGCATCGTCCGTAGCAGCCGTGGGTGAGGCGTTGCAGCGCTGACTCGGTATCAGCCAGGGCAACGATGGCGGCAGCTCTGACGGCGTCAAGCACCTGGTCTCGCGGATCGCCGGCCGCGTATGACGATCCCGTCGCAGCTAACTCAGCGAGTTGTTCGATGCGGAAGTTTCGTTGCTGAATCAGGGCATCCTGTAGCTCGTCGAGATGTTTGGTGACGTTCTGCGCTGTCGCTGTTGGGGGCGAAGGTGTGCGGCTGGTCATGAGGTCTCCTGGTGATGCCGGTCGCATCAAGATGGGTGCCAGTTGGTTGGAGCCATCGAAGTGGAGGGCGTACCTGCGCCCTCAACGCGGCTGATCCTGAAAGGGTGTTCGCTGCACTTCACTACGTCCGCGCGTTGGTGGGTCGATGGTCAATTGCCGCATCGGAGCGCAGGCGTGGACTCCCCAGCGCCGGCGGCCGCCGGCAATATGCGCCTGTCGACTGGTCGTTGGACACCTCGTCGGAATGGTTCGGTAAGCCGGGCTGGCATTGGTCTGCAAGCAGCCGCTCCGCAGAGATAGACGGCGGCCGGTGTCGGCTGAGCGTATCGGTTTGGGTGTCGGCGACGTCCGCGTGGTCTGTCCGCGTTAAGGGCCAGAGGCTGAACGACGGATCGCGACTGTCGACACCTGAGCCCGCGCTACCGCACAGGACTATCCCGAGTAAGAGCAGCAGAATCAGCAGGCCAGCCATGACTGTTCGTTCGCTACAAGGTTGTGTCGGTGGTGTGGGTCTGCCGGCACCTCGAGAACGATGGTGGTCGTGATGATCCCGATTAAGCGGCCAAGGCCCTCGGCTGGCTGAGCATCGGTCAATGAGGCGACGAGGGTGCTGTATGAGGCGCCGTCAAGGTTCTGGCGTCGCTGGCCGGCGTGTGTACGGGGGTCGGGAGCTTGCGCGGCTACGCGTGACGCCGCCTTGCTAGTTCCAACGATCGTCCTCGGCCGGGACGCGGTCGGTGGGTCAACGACCGGTGCTGAGGTCGGCGGGCGCGCCCACGACTCGGGTTCTGGTTCTCGACGCTCCTGCGTGCAACTCGTAGCGTTGGTCATCCTGACTCCTTCAAGGTGCTCCACGGACACCGGCGCTGACAGGTACCGCGACGGCGCAATATGGTCGTGTCACACGCGTCGGCGTCACAGGCGTTTCCTGCGGCCGGTAGTTGTTCTGACATCTACTACAGTGATCTCTCGCGAGCGCGTCGGATAGGGTTCTGGCCGGTGAAGCCGAGGACGGTTTCTT
>JBBQFE010000326.1:0-4275 GCA_038321605.1 Mycobacteriales bacterium
GGGTGTCGGTTGCCCGGTCGGCATCGGTCTGAGCCACAGATGGTCCTCTTCGTATCAGCTCACTGGAGGCCCGCCGCTACGAGCTCCACGCTGCCGATTCACCGTACAACGAGCCCCTGACACCCCTGCCGCCGCAAGTGATGCAAAACAGGGACTCGGCCGGCAGTGGGTCAGCTGGCCCGGGGGTAGTGATGGCGCCGGTATGGATCGGACCGGATCAGTCTCCGGAACCGCCGCTCGACGTGGGCGAACTGGATACCTGATGCTCTGACGGCCCCGCCGATGCACTCGGTCGCGAACCTGGCTCCCGCTCCCCGCCCGGTCGGTTCGTTGCCGTTGCGGTAGAGCCGCCCTGACGGGGATCAGGCGAATCAGATTCGTTGGTCGCGTCGGAGGAGTACGGACCTGGACCAGCCGGATCGCTGCTATCGGCCCCATCCTGCGACGCCGAGCCGGAACCGCCGGGCGCAGGTCCGTCTGATCCCGACGGCCCCGAAGGGTTCGCGTCGGAGGGTTCATTACTCGGTTCGACCAGCGAGGACGGGGACGTGTCGGTGGGGCTTGGCCGTCCCGAGGGCGCTGTGGGGTGTGCCCGGTCGATGGTGAACGGGGTCAGATCGTCGACGACCCTGGACACCACGTTCTGGGGACCGTCCGGCAGCTGGTCGTTTGCTGCGGCAACTCCGGTGAGCCCGACGGTGCTCACGCCCGCGATGATGGTTCCTGCGATCAGTCTGCTTCGACGCGACATCCGCGCCTTGGCCAGTGACAGCGGAGGGACGGCGGCGAACCGGGCGGCAAGTTCGGCAGACGGAGCCGGTGCCTCGATCGCGGCAAGCCCACGAATCGCGTACAACGCGCTGGCCAGGGCGACCTGGTCGGACCGGTCGTCGCCGGTCGAGTCGAGAGCGGGGTCGGCGAGCAGCAGAGCGACGACGTCGGGCGCGTCGTCGCTGGCACGGGGCAGGTGGGTAGCCATCTTGTTCTCGTTATCGCCGGCGCCCGTCATAGGGTTACCTGGCGAGTCCGCATGAGCTCGCGGAGGGCGATCAGCCCCCGACGCTGGTGTTGTTTGACGGCTCCGGGGCTCTTGTCGAGCACCTCCGCCACCTGGTCGACGGTGAGATCTGCGACCAATCTGAGGACGAGTACCTCGCGCTGATCGTCGGAGAGTTCGCCGAGCAGGTCCACGACCAGGTCGGTGCTGAGCGCGGTCAGTGCTGTCTGTTCTGCGGAATCGGTCGCTCGTCGATCCAGCTCCGGTTCGAATTCGACCGGGTCAGGGCGCCGGGAGCGACTGCGGTGATGGTCGACCATTCGAGCGTGTGCGATGGAGAACAGCAACGTGCGCAGACCGGCCGGACCTCCCGTCAGCGCCGGGAGCCTAGGGAGGAAGGCCAGAAAGACGTCGCTGGTGACACCTTCGGGATCGGACACGCCCTTGGCCGTCAGGTACCCCAGAATGGCGGGGGCGGTCTCGCGGTAGATGACGCTCATCGCAGCACCGTCGCCCGCCTGAGCGGCCGACAAGACCTCGTGCGTGATGCGCGACGACACCGGACCTCCCTGGTCGGAACGGTAGAAGTGTGCACCACCAACTTCTCAGGCGCGTCTGAGCTCTCGCTCCGACGGGCCCCGCACCGCCCGACGGCGGGAGTGCTACCTCTGAAACGAGGCGCGGTGTAACCCTCACCGTGGGGTCAGCCGATAACAGGGGTAACCGGGGCGCGTCGAGCGCCCTGTGTTGCGTCCGGAGTGCCGGGGGGCTCACACGGTGAATCTGAAGGAGTAAGCGTGAAACGTCAGTATCGAGTTGCTTGGACGGTCGCCGCTTCGGCTGGCCTGTTGGGCGGAGCCGGCGTCGCCGTGGCCGCCGTTCCGTCCGATCACCACAGCACCGCGGTCACCTCACATGCCGCGACTCACCCGACGGTCAACCCCGATGCCGCCGAACTGACCCGGCTCAAGGCGCAGCTCGCCGGTTCGTCGGGCGACAGCCGGTTGCTGCTTGCCAAGATCGAACGCCTCGAGGCGGACATCGCCAGAGCCGCGAAGCTCCGCCAGCAGCGGGCCGCTGCTGCCGCCGCGGCAGCCGCTGCAGCCGCACGGGTGCAGCGGTCGACCGCAGCACCGCAGCCGAGTTGGACGGCCGGGTCCAGCGCTACCACCAGGACCCCGGCATCAGCCAGTCCGAGCAAGGCTCCTGTCACACACACCAGCACCGGCGCTAGCGGTGGCGGCTCCACCGAGCCCGGCGACGACAAGGGAAGCGGCGGAGGCAACGATGACTGAGCGCGGCGGCCATCGGGCGCGTTGGACGACGGCACTGCTGCTGGCTCCGGGCGCGGCAGCAGTCTTCGGTGTCACCACTTCGTGGGCGATGCACGTCAAGCCTGCCGCGTCGCCCGCCCCCAAGGCGCCGCTACTCGCTGCGGCGCCCCCTGCCGCAGCCCGGCCCAGCAAGGACGTCATCGCGTTTCAGAAGTCCTTGGCGGCCAACAAGCACCAGTTGGCGCTGATGCAGAGCAAGGTCGCCAAGCTGCAGAAGCAGCTGACGGTGCTCGTGGCACCTACGACAGCAGCTGCCGGCTCGGGCTCCTCGGGCTCCGGATCTTCCGGCTCGTACTCAAGCGGTTCGTCGGGTTCCGGTTCGTCGGGTTCCGGTTCGAGCTCCGGTGGTTCGACGGGCGGCGGTGCCGCTCCAGCTCCGGTGCAGGCAGCGCCGGCTCCGGTCGCACCCCCGGTAGCGGCACCTGCGCCACCGGCGCCCGCACCGCCGCCGGTTCAGGGCGGTACCGGAGCCTCGGGTTAAGAGGACAGCGTTGACCGCTCATCTCGCTAGGCTCCAGTGATGAACAGGCGTTCGGCAGAGCCCAGGTGGCTGCGGATCGATCCCGTCGCGTGTGACGGCATCGGGATCTGCAGCCACCTGGCGCCAGACGTGGTCCGGTTGGATTCGTGGGGCTTTCCGATCCTGCCGGACCACGCCCTACGCCCCGCGGACCGGCGCGCCGCCGAGAAGGCGGTCACGGGCTGCCCCCGTAAGGCGCTCTTCATCGACCCTGACTAGTCCCGGAGTCCGGGAACTAGCCAACGGCCCCCGAACGTTGAGTTGCGTGTACGGCGAAATCAGGCAGCTGTCCGTGTGCAGGGTCTATGGACGCTGCGCGCCGATTGACCTGGCCGGCTCAGCAGCCGAAGTGGCGATCAGAGGGGGACGAAAGTGGCAAGCAACCCGGTACTGCGGGGGTTTGAGAAGACCGGACGACCTGGGCTGAACGGTCCGGCAGGGCCGGGCCCGGTGGCGCCGCCGCCGCCATCGGCGGATCAGCTCAACCAGTGGTACGCACAGCCCGCGTTCGGTCAGTCTGCCGGCATGCCGCCGGCAGCCCCGTCGCGCTACCTGACCCTCGACGACGTCATCACCCGGTCCGTTGTGCTGCTGGGAACGCTGCTGGTAGCCGCCGGCACTTCGTGGTTCGTGCTGCCGGACAGCATCGCCGGTGCGGTAGCGCTGGTCGGGGTGCTCGGAGCGCTCGGGCTCGGTCTGTACATGGCGTTCTCCGGCAAGGCCAATGCCGCCACCACCATCACCTACTCGGCGTTGCAGGGCCTGGCGCTCGGCGCGATCAGCGAGATCTTCAACAAGCAATGGCCGGGAATCGTGGTGCAGGCGGTCGCAGGCACCATCATGGTGGCCGGCGGTGTCCTCATCGTCTACAAGACCGGCGCGGTACGCGTCACGCCGAAGTTCACCAAGATCGTGTTCGCAGCCACCCTGGGCGTGGTCGGGCTGATGCTCGTCAACGTGATCGCCAGCATCTTCGTGTCCGGCGGACTGGGGCTGCGTGATGCGAGCAACCCCGTCATCGCCATCGGGTTCAGCCTGCTCTGTATCGGCCTTGCCGCTGCGAACCTCATCGTGGACTTCGACATGGTCGAGCAGTCCGTCCGACGGGGCGTGGACGAGAAGTTCGGCTGGTACCTGTCCTGGGGAATCCTGGTCACCTTGGTCTGGCTCTACCTCGAGATCCTGCGCCTGCTGAGCTACTTCGCCGGTGGGAACCGCAACTAGCCCCAGCGTCCAGAACAACAGGTTTCGCAGTAGTCAACGGCGGTGCCACCGAAAACTTCGGTGGCACCGCCGTTGACGTCCTACCTGCTGGTGTTCAGGAAAGTCGCTCCAGGACCATCGCCATGCCCTGTCCGCCACCGACGCACATCGTCTCCAGGCCGAACTGCTTGTCATGGGTCTGCAGGGAGTTGATCAGGGTG
>JBBQFE010000327.1:0-4268 GCA_038321605.1 Mycobacteriales bacterium
ATGACCGGGAAGCTGGCCCCGGCGGCCAGGGTGTCGGTGGACGCGGTGCGCTGACAGCTGATCTGTGGCGCGGTGACACAGCTCCAACCGGTGCCCGTCGCGAGCACGGTGGACACGCCACCGGGCGCCGGGTTGTTGAACGGGTCGGTCACGGTGAACGGTCCGGCCGCGGTGTCGGGACCGACGTTGTGCACGCTGATCGTCCAGCTGGCGCCGAGGCCGGCGACCGGAGCGGTACCGACCGCCTTGGTCAGCGTGAGATCCGACGAGGCGATGTGCGCGGTGGCTGTTCCCGGGCCCGCGCTGTAGGAGCCGCTGCCGTTACCCGTCGCGCCGGTGGCGTCCTGGGCGCTGGAGGTGGCGCTGTTGGTGTGGTTCACCAGGATGCCGACCCCTGGCGAGGTGGTGACACCCGGCTGGGGCGTCGCGGTGAAGGTCACCGTCAACGCGGTACCGGCGGCCAGCGAGCCCAGGCCCGTCCACGACAGGGTCTGCACACCGGCACTGCTGGCGACCACCGGTTCGACCTGGGTGACGGCCGCGCCGTTGACCGATACCAGTGCGCTGGTCGGGTCGTAGGTCCAATTGGCCGGCAGGGTATCGGTGGTGCCGATCTGATAGCCGGCGCCGGTGCCGGTGTTGCGCGCGGTGATGGTCCAGGCGAAGGATTCCCCCAGGTAGGCGGTGTTGCCACCGGGCGTGGACTTCGTGGTGGTCACGCGCGGGAAGTAGGGCGCGACGTTCGCGGTGGTCGACGGGCCGGTGTAGTGGCGGCCACCGGCGGGAAGCGAGTCGTAGCCGGTCACCCTCGCGGTGTTCACCAGCGCGGCCGCGGTCAGGGTGCCCGACGGCGCCAGGGTGGAGTTGTAGGTCAGGGCGGTTGCGGCGGTGTTCTTGGCGATCGAGCCGGGCAGCGTCCAGCTGATCGTGCCACCACCGGTGCTCGCATCGGCGCCGGAGATCGTGCCGCCGCCGGAGATGCTGGCCGGATCGACCACCACACCGGTCGGGACGGCATCGGTGACGGTCACGTTGTAGGCGGGGCTGGTGCCGGCGGTGTTCGCGTTGCGCACCGTCAAGGTATAGGTGAAGACCTGGCCGGGTTCGGGGTGCGGACGGCTCGTCGCCTTGGTGATCGACAGCGACGGTTCCAGCACGGTGACAGTGGCCGTGACGATTGCCGAGGACTGGTTGTAGGTCGCTCCCGCACTGGTCGGCGGCGTGCCCGGAGCGGTGTTCCATGCGACGTGCAGCTGGTTAACCAGCCCGGCACCGGCTGTCGCCGCGGCGACGTTGGCGACCCGGGCCGTGTAGTGCACGGTGATGGTCCGGGCCTGTGCGCTGCTGGCTGCATCGCCGAGCAGCCAGCCGATGATGGTCGAGGATCCGCTGCCGGGCACCGGGTTCAGGGCGGTGGCGGTGCTCGGTGTGCAGGCTGTCGTGTCGGCGTTGGTGCAGCTCACGGCACCCAGCGCCACCGAGTTAGGGTCGATGCCGCTGGGCAGTTGGTCGATCAGTGACACGTTGTAGAAGTTGACGCCGGCCGGCACCAGGGCCGAGGTCGTGTAGGTGACGGTGTCGCCGACGGTCGCGCTGGTCGGGCTCACCGACTTCTGCGCGGTGGCACCGGCGACCGCGATGGTGCTGTTCGCAGCGGCGGAGTACTGGCGACCGCCGACGTTGCCGGGGTCGACCGGTGACGTGCGGGCACCCGCGAGGCTGTTGCCCGAGACAGCCGCGACGTTGACCAGGCTGGTCTTACCGGCCGCGGTGGCATCGACGGTGGCGGTGTAGGTCAGGGTCAGCGTCGAAGCACCGGCCAGGTCACCGAGATTCCACGACAACACCGTGTAATTCGTCGGGCAACCGTTGGTCCCGTCGCCCGCTACCGGAGCGACCGTGCTCACGCCACCGGGCAGCGCCCCGTAGCTGGCGAAGGTCAGGCCCGCCGGCAGGCAGTCCAGCTGCCAGGCGTCGTGCAGCGGCGGGCGGCCTGCCGCATTGGCCGGCTTGAGGGTGTAGGTGATGCTCTGGCCACCGGTGACCGGGCCACCGGCGTTGTTCGTCTTGGTGAGCGAGGGCGACGGTTCCGCGATTATCACTCCTGCCGAGCCGGTGCGGCCCGGCAGCGCGCTACCTCCCGCGGCGGCCGTGTCGCTGGTGAAGGACGCGGTGTTGGTCCGGACCACCCCGTTGGCGTTACCGGCCAAAGAAGACACGGTGGCCACGATGGTCATGGTGAACACCTGGTCGGTTCCGGTGGTGTTGTCATAGCTCTGCGGGAACGTCACGGTGACCGGCGCTGCCGACGAGAACGTCACACCGCCCGGCAACGCTGCGGTGCCCGCTGATCCGGCGTCGGGCCTGTAGGACAGCGTCGCGCTGTTCAGCGACAGCCCGGTGGGTAGCGGGTCGGCGAACTTCGCGTTGAACACCGACGAGTGTGCGGGGATGGTGCCCGTCGTGGTGAACGTGACCTGCTCGCCGATGGTCGCCCGGGTGGTCGGTTGCGGGCTCGGTTCGGAACCGATGTTGCCCGTCTCGTTGATCGCGGACGTGACACCCTTGGTCACGGCGACGTCGCGCAGGTACACGTCGGAGTCGTCGGCTGCGGCGGGGGCGTCGTAGTTGGCGGCCGGCACGGTGGTGTCGACGTTGGCCGCCGGGAAATAAGTCGTGGTACCGGGCAGGTCATCGGTGACCGCGTAGGACCGGACCGCCGCGGTGTTGGAGTAGGCGGTGGAGACGCTCACCCCGGCGGGGATGGTCATCGCGTACGTGTAGGTCGCGGTCGCCGCCGGGGCGACAGCCGTGGCGACGTTCCAGACGATCGCACTCCGGACGCCGTTACCGGCAAAGCTCGGTTGGCCTGCCGCGCCGGGGTCGGTACAGGTGCCCGCGTCAGAGATCGCACCGATCTGGGCGCAGCTGATGCCCACCGGCAGCACATCCCAGCTCTGCAGGTCGCTGATCGGGACGCCGTTGGAATTGGCTGCGCTGCCGTTATTGGTCGCATCGACGCGGAACACCACCACGTCGCCTTCGCGGACCGCGACGTGATCGGTGTTGGCAGGGTTCACCGGCGTCGAGCCGTTGACGCTCGCAACACCCTTGGTGAGCCCCACCGGCGGTGCAGCGGCGATCTGGAAATTGGCCTGGTCACGCAGGGATCGGGCCACGCCGGCGGAGTTGGTGGTACGCAGCTTGATGACGTTGCCCGGCTTGTCCGGAGCGGGGCCGGTGGCCGCGTCCAGGATCAGCACGCTGAACTGGGCCACGAACACATTGCCCACCGGTACCTCGGTAGAGCCGTCGGGTTGGGTAGCGCCGATCGTCCAGCTGAGCGCACCCGAGGAGGCACCGGCAGCGTCGAAGACGATCTGCGCCGGATCAACGGTATTCGCGGCCGGGTAGCTGACGCTGCCGGTTTCGTAGCTGGTGTTGTCGGGCAGGAAGTCGCTGAGCACGGCATTTCGGGTCTGGTTGGTGGTCGAGAACGGCACTGTGATCTGGAAGCAGACCCGATCTCCCTTGACGAAGAGGGGATTCGTCGTCCCGTAGCTCGCCGAGGAACAGGTCATCGGCGTGGCCCGGGCGCCGACCGTCTTGCTGAGCGAGCCAAACGAGGTGCTCTGGGTGGCCGAGGTCGCATCCCCTACCGGTTGCGTCCCCGAGAACCCGGTCGCGGCGATCGGGGTCGAGGTGCCCTGTTCGGAGGCGGAGTTGGTGAAGCTGTCACCGGCCGCGATCGGCTCGCCGGCCAACGGCCCACCGGTGTAAGTGGTCCGATCCCTTCCGGTGTAGGTGATAACCGTGCTGCCGTCCTTGGCGACCGCAATGGGTTGGAACACCACGGTGAAGGTGCCGTCGGGGTTCTGCGTGACCGACTGGTACGGCAACGAGGGAGCGAAACCCGCGCCGGCGTCGCACTCCGCCGGAGCGCCGGCGACATGGTTTGCGACGTCGTCGAGCGGGCAGACGCCGTTGGGCAGGATGTCGGTGATGGTGATGGCGGAATTGTCGACGTACTCACTGGAATCGACGTGCAGCGTGTAGTGCGAGAGCGCTCCTGCCACGAACTCCGAGGGCGAGACCGATTTGTAGATGCGCAGGTCGTTGACGGTGACGGTGGTGCCGGCGTCCGCGACGACCGAACCGTTGCCCGTGGCGACCGGACCGGTGTAGCTACCGGCGGCATGCACATAGTTCGTCTGGCTCGCCGCGTCGGAGATCTGCCGTGTGGACGCCCCGGTGTTGTTGTCGAGGTT